>NZ_CP059973.1:1818975-2122137 GCF_009193295.2 Bacteroides luhongzhouii
CATCACCATTTCTTCGATTGGTAAAGCACCGATAGTAAAGGAGTTTACTCTAAAACCGTCTGCGAAGGAGGTTGACTTGGGTACAATGATTTCTTCGGAAGCCAATAACGTATTGAAAGGAGTGGAGGTAGTCGCACAAAAACCTTTGGTAAAGGTAGATGTGGATAAGATTGAATATAATATTGAAGATGACCCGGACTCAAAATCGAACAGTATATTGGAGATGCTTCGGAAAGTGCCTTTGGTAACAGTGGATGGAGAAGACAATGTACAGGTGAATGGCAGTAGTAGTTTCAAGATACATGTGAATGGAAAGCCCAATAATATGATGAGCAATAATCCGAAGGAAGTACTGAAAAGTATGCCGGCAAACACAATCAAATATATTGAGGTGATAACTTCACCGGGAGCTAAATATGATGCGGAAGGTATCGGAGGTATTCTGAATATCGTCACAGTAGGTTCCGGATTTGAAGGCTACACGGCTACTTTCAGAGGAAATGCTAATAATAACGGAGTAGGTGCCGGCACTTACGCAATGGTGAAACAAGGTAAACTGACTGTTTCTGCCAACTACAACTATAATTATAATAATAGTCCGCGCAGCTATTCCGACAGTTACCGCGAAAACTATGAGCCTGCTAAGGAGAATGAAAAATACCTGGAATCGGAGAGTAGCTCCAAGTCGAAAGGTAATTTTCAGTATGGCAATTTGGAAGCCAGTTACGAGATTGATACGTTGAGGCTGCTGACGGTGGCTTTCGGTATGTACGGCAGTAATGATAAAAGTAACAGTGACGGAAATACGATTATGCACGGAGCTGACCGCCAGGATTTTGCGTACCGTTATAGAACGGACAATCATGGAAAAGGATCATGGTATTCTATCAACGGAAATATAGATTATCAGCGTACTTCCCGAAAAAATAAAGAACGGATGATTACGTTTTCTTATAAAATCAATTCCCAACCCCAAACGAATGATTCATATAATACTTATCTGGACATCGAGCCTGATGAAAATAAACTGGATATTATAAAAGAATTGTCATTAAAGAATTTCCATTCGGACGGGAAGACAAATACGATGGAGCAGACTTTCCAAGTGGACTATACTACTCCGATTGGAAAACTGCATACGATTGAAACCGGAGCCAAATATATTTTCCGACGTAACTCCAGTGATAATCGGTTTTATGAAGCCGAGGGAGCAAGTGAAAACTATGCATATAATGAAAATCGTAGTAGCGAGTACCGTCATTTGAATCATATTCTCTCTGCTTATGCCGGATATACGTTGAAATACAAGGGATTTACTTTTAAACCGGGATTGCGTTATGAGCAAACTATACAAGAAGTGAAGTATCTGGTGGGTCCGGGCGAGAACTTTAATTCGAATTTTAGTGATCTGGTTCCTTCCGTTTCGTTGGGTATAAAGCTTGGCAAGACGCAGAATTTGCGTGGTGGATATAATATGCGTATCTGGCGTCCGGGTATCTGGAATTTGAATCCTTATTTCGATAATCAGAATCCGATGTTTATCAGTCAGGGAAATCCGAATCTGAAGAGTGAGAAGAGCCATTCGTTCGACTTGTCTTACAGTAGTTTTACGTCCAAGTTCAACATCAATCTTTCTTTGCGTCATTCTTTCAATAACAATGGAATTGAAAGAATCAGTCGCTTGATTACTGATAAAGACGGAGAAATCTTTGAAGGTGGGCATAAAGCTCCCTACGGTGCACTGTATAGCACATATGGTAATATCGGAAAGAGCCGGGAAACAGGATTAAACTTCTATTTGAACTGGAATGCTTCTCCTAAAACGAGAATTTACGTCAATGGACGTGGCAATTATAGCGATTTGCGGAGTCCTGCCCAAGAGCTGCACAATTATGGATGGAATGCTTCTGCTTATGGAGGAATTCAGCAGACCTTACCGGGAAAAGTACGTTTGAGCCTGAACGGCGGAGGTAGCACACCCCGAATCAGTTTGCAGGGAAAAGGTTCAGGATATAGTTATTATAGTTTGGGATTGAGCCGTTCTTTCCTGAAAGAAGAACGTCTTTCTTTGAATATTTATTGCAGCAATGTTCTGGAGAAATACAGAACTTACAATAATCACACAGAAGGAGCTAACTTTATTTCGAAGAGTTCGAGCAAATATCCGAGCCGGTATTACGGTTTCAGTATCAGCTATCGGCTTGGAGAGTTGAAAGCCAGTGTGAAGAAAGCCGCACGAAGCATCGACAATGACGATGTGAAAGGTGGCGGAGGAGGTGGAAACACCGGTGGTGGAGGTGGTCAGTAGACCACTTCCGCACACCGTGATTCCCTCTTATTTCTGTCTCACGTCTTGCTTGTTGGTGTTAAAACCAAGTTTGGTTAATCCGGCCTGTACATCAGGATGGCTCATGAAGAGTTTCCATAATAATCCGGTCCGGTAATTTTCGATCATGACAGCAATAGGACCTTGGTCGATAGCCAGATAACGTTGCGGATACCAATGGTCCGTTTCGCTGAAAGCATCGTAGAATCCGAAAGGCCCGAACACTTTATCTCCCATACCATACAGATGGCGCATCACTTGCATGGAATATTCCGGTGTATAGACAATAGACGAAAGTGCGGCGGTAGGGGAGATCACTCCTTTGTCGTCCTGTTCATTGGGCGAATGAGCCGCATATCCATCGACGGAGTAGCTGGCGGTCAGTCCCCAACAATCCGGTCCGAAACCTTTGTAATGTTTAGGGTTGCGGATGCAGTAAGCACGGTTGACCAGTGTCAGGTTGCGCATTTCGTGGAAGTAGCTGGGGCAGTATTCATCTTTCAGTCCCACCGGATCAAGTCCGAGGAAAGAGTATTGAGCCCAGAAAAGCGGTCCGGCTTCGGTGCCCTGATAGCGGAGATGTAACTCGATACCTTCCACTTTATGCGGAGAAACGATGGCTCCGTTCTGTGCCCAACCGTCATGATAGACAGCCGCAGGTACTCCGTGTGTAGGAGAAGCGGCGGCAAGAATATACATAATCATACATTCGTTGTAGCCGTGTACAGGGAAATTCATTTCCCAGCCATACGTCGGACTCCAATGCCAGTAAAGAACGTTTTGTCCGCCTTGCCGATACCAGTTCCAGTCGACATCCCGCCAAATCTGGTCGATACGTTGGGCGAGTGCTTTCTCTTTCTCGTTTCCGTTGACATAATATTGGTGTACGGCCAGCAGACCTTGGATGAGGAAAGCGGTCTCTACCAGATCGCCCCCATTATCTTTCTGACCGAATGGTTTCACCTTGCCCGTATCACCATACCACCAATGAGGGTAAGCTCCGTGGAAACGGTCTGCCTTTTCGAGGAAAGAAACGATGCGTTCCATTCGCGCCAGTCCCTCTTCGCGAGTGACGTAACCACGGTCGATTCCGGCAAGGATAGCCATGATGCCGAAGCCGCTGCCGCCGGAAGTGACTACATTGGCATCGTTTTCTGGATAAACGCCGTCCACATGATAACGTTCGGGAGCCAACCCGCTATTCGGTTCGGCACCTTCCCAAAAATAAAGGAAAGTCCGTCGCTGGACGCTATCCATCAGGGCGTCGTCCGATAACGAGTCGGTGGCTGCGGAAAGGTTGTCGCTCTTGCTTTTCCCTTTACAGCTCTGGAAAGTCAGGGCAACGGTAGATAGAAACAGTAACATGAGCGGAAGTGCACTCATCTTTATTATTCTTTTATATTTATCGTTCATAATCAAGGTAATAAAAGTTTAGTTTAATGTGAACTTCGCGGTTTTCACATCACGGCTGTTCGTACCGATCATCACTTCAAAGTCGCCCGGTTCGGCAACCAGTTGCAAGTCATAATTATAGTATCGAAGCATTTCCGGAGCAATCTTGAAACGGACAATCTTCATTTCTCCCGGTTCCAGGAATATCTTTTGGAAACCTTTCAGCTCTTTGACGGGACGGGTACTGCTACCCACAACGTCGCGGATATAAAGCTGTACCACTTCCGATCCGGGCCATGTTCCGGTATTGGTAACCTCCACTGCGGCAGTCAACGAACCGTTCATGTCCATGGAGGAATGACTCAAGTCGATGTCGCTGTAAGAGAACGTCGTATAAGAAAGGCCGTAACCGAACGGATAAAGCGGATCATTATCCACATCGAGATAGTTGCTGCGGAATTTCTCAAACCATTTGCCATCTTTCAATGGGCGTCCGGTATTTTTGTGCGCATAATAAAGAGGTATCTGGCCGACATTCTTCGGGAAAGTCATAGTCAGTTTACCACCCGGATTGACGTAACCGAAAAGTGCGTCACCAATGGCATAAGCGACTTCACTGCCTCCGAACCATACATTCAGAATGGCAGGCACATGCTCCTGTTCCCAGTTCAGCGTAAGCGGACGTCCGGTGAATAACACCAGTACCACCGGTTTGCCTGTCTTTAAAAGCTCTTTCAACAGATTCTGTTGTACGTCGGGAATATTCAAGTCCGTACGACTGCTGCTTTCACCACTCATTTCAGAAGATTCACCTAGCGCTGCGATGATGATATCCGACCGACGGGCTACGTTCAATGCTTCGTCCAGCAACTGCTGGTCGGTGCGGTTGTCACGGTTCAGGGAACGGCCGAACATTGTTGCCCGTTCTTCATAACTTGCATCACTAATCAGATTGCTTCCTTTAGCATACATGATATTCGCTTTTCCGGCTGTCATCTCTTTCAATCCTTCCACCAAAGAAGGGCAACGGTCGAGCACAGCGGCTACGCTCCATGTACCCGGCATATTGCTACGGCTGTTTGCCAACGGACCGATTACTGCAATATTTCCTTTAGGGTTGAAAGGCAACAACGGATTTCCGTTCGGATTACCGTCGGGACTGTCATTCTTCAGAAGAACGAAACTTTCTGCTGCAATTCTGCGGGCTGCATCACGATGCGCTTTGGTAAAGATGTCGCGTGCCGGACGTTTCGGATCGCAATATTTATAAGGATTATCAAACAATCCCAGTTTATATTTGGCTTCCAGAATACGACGACAAGCCGTATTCAATGTTTCCATAGAGACTTTTCCTTCCTGAACGGATTTCTTCAGTGTTCCTACAAAACCTTCGCTTACCATATCCATATCCACTCCGGCATTGATGGCACGGGCAGATACTGTCTGAAGATCACCGATACCATGATCGATCATTTCTGAAATTCCGGTATAATCAGTCACTACAAAACCGTTGAATCCCCATTGTCCGCGAAGAATATCCGTCATCAGCCATTTATTGGCAGTGGCCGGAATACCGTCTACTTCATTAAAAGAAGCCATCACGCTACCTACACCCGCTTCAACGGCTGCTTCATACGGCAACATATAATCATTGAACATTCGTTGGCGGCTCATATCTACGGTGTTATAGTCACGGCCGGCTTCGCCTGCCCCATATAACGCAAAGTGTTTTACGCAGGCCATGATTTCGTCATTCCGTTCCATGTTTTTCCCCTGATAGCCGCGCACCATCGCTTCGGCAATCATTGCTCCAAGAAACGGGTCTTCGCCGTTGCCCTCGGAAACACGTCCCCAACGAGGGTCACGTGAGATATCCACCATCGGGCTGAAAGTCCATGAGATCCCATCGGCACTCGCTTCTACGGCTGCAATGCGGGCAGACTCTTCAATGGCTGTCATATCCCAGGTGCAAGACAAACCGAGCGGGATAGGGAACATCGTTTCATATCCGTGAATAACGTCCATCCCGAACAATAACGGAATACCCAGCCGGGAATCTTCCACAGCCTGTTTCTGTACTTCACGTATCTTCTCTACTCCTTTCAGATTGAACAATCCTCCCACTTCACCTTTCTTGATTTTTGCGGCGATATCGCTGCTTTTGGCTTGTCCCGTAGTAATCTCTCCGGTGACTGGAAGGTTTAACTGTCCGATTTTTTCTTCCAGCGTCATTTTATTCATCAATACGTCGATGAAACGATCCATATCCTGTGGCGACTTTTGTGCCGACGCGGTTAGAAAACCTGCGGCAAACAACAGGACGGATAGACTTAACTTTTTGTATATCATGCTATTATTCCTACTTTTATATCTATTCATATAAAGTCCTCCTTATACGCTGAATGCTCGGTACCGAGGAGGACATTGTTCGACACCGGGAAACAGTAGTTCCGGCACCGAGGAAACAACCGTTCGGCACCGGGAAACTTTCTTATTGGTAGTCGGGGTTCTGTACCAGTACTCCCTTAGACTTGTCGATCTCTGTCTGCGGCAGTGGAAGCAGTGCGTTTTTGTCCTGATAATTGGTTTTACCGGCTGCGTGCAACACTTCTTTTGCGATGCCCCAACGAACGAGGTCATAGAAACGGTCGAATTCCAGACCTAATTCCACACGACGTTCGTGGCGGATGGCCTCACGCAATTCTCCCTGATCGGTAGTCGTCACTTTAGGCAATATATTGGTATTGGTGCCTCTGGCACGTGCACGAACTTGTTCCAGGTAGCCGATTGCTTCGCCCGGGATGCCTTTTTCGTTGGCCGCTTCGGCTCCCATCAACAGTACGTCTGCGTAGCGGATCAGACGAATGTTTACCCAGAATCCTTTGTTGGTATATTCTTTACGCAAAGCCGGGTCGGTATAGGCTTTTTTGTTAAAGTAAGCACCTATTGCCGGAGAAACCGGAGATTCGCCATAAGGCTCGTTGGTGTTTTCCGGAGTGATAGGATCGCTGTCCGAGTGGCGGAAGTAGAGTAGGGTCGCATTTTTACGTGGATCACCCTGCTCGTAAGCTTGTGCCATATTTTCTGTTGCCATGTGCCATCCCCATCCCAAGTCCCATTGACCTGCTCCGCGCACACCTTGTACTTCACAGAACTGGCTACCGATAACGGTACTTTGAGGAAGAGCTGCAGTGGCTGTACATTGCAATTCGAATATGGAACCTCCGTTATTTTCACCGTCATCTGTGAAGATCTCGTTATACGGAGTCTTCAGGTTGTAGAGTCCCTTGCTGATGACATCGGTGGAGGCTGTGTACATATTGTCCCAATCGTTGCGCATCATATAAGTGCGTGCGTGTAAAGAGCGGGCAGCTCCCCAAGTCAGTCGTCCGGTGTATTCGGTACTCCAGGTTTCCGGCAATGACTCTTCCGCTGTCTTCAGGTCCTTGTCAATCAGCTCATAGATTTTATCAACAGTTGTCTTCGGGATATTGGCTTCCGATGCATCGTTGATTTTATAAGTCACCAGGGGGACTTCTCCGAAAGCTCTTACCAGATTGAAGTAACAATAAGCACGGAAGAAAGAAGCCTCTCCCTTATTGATGATGTCCTCGGCCTCTGTTTGTCCGGCTGTCTCTTTTTCTGCAATGGCGTCAAGAATGTCATTACATTGGTAGATGATGGCATAATTCTGTCCCCAATAAGCACCCAGCAGGCCGTTGGTCGGCGTATACACGAAATCATCATACATTTCGGCTACATCAGAACCATCGCTGGCAATACTTCCTTTTTCCGAATCTTCCGAACGGAAACAATGGATGGCAAAAGCGGGAGGTCCGGCTGTGACATTATAGTTACGCATCATCGTATAGACATTATAAATCTTACCGTTGACCAGTGCGTTCGGATTGTCATCTTCCGTGAACTGTCCTTGTGGACTACGATCCAGAAAGTCACTACAGCTACCTAGCGATAGCGCGGCTGCAGCAATAAAGATTGAATATATATATTTATCTAGTTTCATACAATTATAATTTTAGAATGTTAGGTTGATACCGAAGGTATAGACTGCAGGTACAGGATAACTGCCGTCATCTACTCCGAATGCGGTGGCAGTTCCTCCAAGTTCGGGAGTATATCCGGTGTTATGTTTCCATGTTTTCAGGTTCTGTATATTGACATAGACTTTCAGAGCCTGCAGGCGTATTTTAGAAATCAAGTTCTTGTCGAACGTATACGCTAACTGTACGTTGCGGATACGGAAGAATTTGCCGTCCTCAATGTAATAGTCAGAGTTGAGGTTGTTGATGGAATGTTTGGTGTTCAGCAACGGCTGGGTGTTGGACGTACCTTCTCCGTGCCAGCGATCCAGGCGTTGTTCCAGGTAGTTGAACTGGGCAAAGTTGTAGTTATCCCATGTGCGGAAAATCTTGTTTCCACCTTGTCCCATCATGTCGATGCCTAACGACCAATTCTTGTAGTCTACTCCAAGAGAAAAACCGTAAGTGACCTTTGGAGTCGGGTTACCTATCATGGTACGGTCTTCCGGGGTGATTTCGCCGTCACCGTTCACATCGGCGAATTTCAGGTCACCGGGGGTGACGGTAGCCAGTGTATTTTTGGGTGACGCGTCAATATCCGCTTGTGACTGATAAACGCCTGCCACCTTGTAACCATAGAAATATCCGATAGGATAACCTGCCATTGTATAGCTTTGCTGCTTATCTCCGGCAATGATGGAATATCCTTCCTGAACAAGACTTTTGACCTCATTCTTGATAGTAGTCAGGTTGGCACTGACGGAATATCCCCAATTGCCAATCTGATCGCGCCAGGTTACAGCCATTTCCACTCCTTTATTCTGAATCTCTCCCAAGTTACCGATACCAGGGATAGTTCCGGAAATTCCGGGAACTTCGGCTAACAAATCTTTGGTATTCTTCTTATAGTAAACACCCTCAAAATGTAAGCGGTTGCGAAGTAGGTTCGTTTCAAATCCCGCTTCCCAGGCTTCTACTTTTTCCCAACGCAGGTTAGGATTAGGCAGATAGGCCAGTTGATATCCGGGATAAATGATGGATGGTTTACCGAATACGGCCGAATAAGCATTGGTCAATAAAGGTTCGGCAGGATAGGCTTTATCCAGATTCTGGTTTCCTAACGTACCGTAAGATGCTTTGATTTTCAACATATCCAGCCATTTGATGTCTTTCATAAATTCTTCTTCAGACATCAACCAACCTCCACCCAGTGAGAAGAAGTTCTGCCATTCATTTCCTGTATAGGAGAAAGCGGAGGAACCATCCCGACGGAAAGAACCGTTGAACAGATATTTGCCTTTATAGTTGTAAATCACACGTGCAAGTACGGATAGCGTGCTGCGTTCCCATTGAGTACTTCCATTGGTAGCGGTGGCCGCATCGCCGATGCTGACAAACCATTTGTCCGGATCGCCCGGGATGACCAAACCTACTCCTTGTTTGCGTGCTCCGTCCAACCGGCTCAACGAATTGTAATAAGTAGTAAAACCGGCGGTGGCCGTCAGGTTATGGTTGCCGTTGTCAAAGCTGTTGGTATATGTCAGCAGGTAGTCACTCTGAACTTTTGTTTCATTCTCTTTAAACTGGCTGACCTCGGTCTTTCCTGTTCCCAAAGTAGAGATCCCTCCGTTGACAGTGGCATCGTATACTTTTACGATCGGTGTATACGTCCGTCCGTTGTTCGACGCATAATCCATGGAGAACATCGCTTTGAACGTGAAATGTTTCAGGAAGTCTACCTCACCATAAATGTTACCGGATGCCCGGTAGTTCTCTGCTTTGGTAGTATTCGCTTTCAATTCGACGTCTACCATCGGGTTGTTGATCTGTGCTTTCTGGAATTCGGGCAGAGCCGTATATAATCCGTATTCATTGTTATATACCGGAGCGATAGGAGTTGCACGCAGAGCATTCAATACCTGTTTGGAATCTGCAGGAAGCATACGTGCTCCGTTGAATTGGAAACCGACTTTCAAAAAGTCCGTAATCTTATAATCATTACTTGCGTTGATGGTTACCTTACTGAATTTCTCATGTTCGATGTTTCCTTGTTCGTAAGAGTAACCTACTCCCAGATAGAAACTATGTTTTGGGGAAGCCCCTGTAATACTGATATTGTTATTTGTAATGAAAGCAGTCTGGAAAATTTCATCCTGCCAGTCGGTATTGGCATCCCAGCCGGTATAATCGAAAGGGTCATCTTTCTGATTGGCGAGCTGTTCGCTGTATAGTTCCCTGAATTGTGAACCGTTCACCAATTTCACTTTATCTACCACTTTCTTGAAACCGAAAGAAGTATTGATATTAACCAACGTTTGTCCTTCTTTGGCTTTCTTTGTGGTAATGATGATAACACCATTCGCTCCGCGAACACCGAAGATAGCCAGAGATGACGGGTCTTTCAGAATCTCCATAGATTCGATGTCCTCCGGATTCAGGAAATTGATGTTGTCATTGAATAATCCGTCGACAATGTACAGCGGTTTATATCCGTTGATGGAGTTTGTTCCACGAATACGGATTTCCGGGTCTGATCCGGCCCGTCCGGAGTTTACAATCTGTACACCTGCCACTTTCCCCTGAAGGGAAGACAGCGGATTCATTGCCGGTTTGTTGGCTAACTCTTCTCCTTTGACATTGGTGATAGAACCTGTCAAGTCTCTTTTCTTTGCACTACCGTATCCGATAACGACTGTTTCGGCTAGTACTTGTGAATCTTCTTTTAAAGTGACATTGATGACATTTTGCGCCCCCACTTTAACGGTTTGCGAGGTCATTCCCACGTATGAAAATGCCAGTACGTCCTCCGGAGTGACAGAGATTGAATATTTACCGTCCATGTCCGTGATGGTTCCGGTGGAAGTTCCTTGTACGAGTACCGATGCACCGATCAATGGCTCATTGGCAGCGTCCGTCACTGTTCCTGTCACCGTCTTTGTCTGTGCAAAGGCTGATGCAGAGGCCAGTAGCAGGCAAACAAGCGTCATGATGCTCCTTGACCTGATGGCTTTTTTCTGAAGATGTTGTAAAAGTCTAGTCCTCATTGCATTAAATTTTTCCATTTGTTATTATTTAGGTTGAAGTCTTTTTTCTGCCGTCTTTTGGCAAGAGTAACAAAGGAAACAAACGAAATTCAAAAAAGATTTTGGAAAAAAGAGGGAATGGTTGATTTTAACACTAAAAGGGAGGTAACTGTTGAAAAAAAATCAGGCACGAACCGATGTCGTTCGTGCCTGGATAATAGGATGGGGATTCTCCATTGAGGGAGGTATATCCTATGTATACGCTGTTCGTTCTATGATTTCCTGTTTTAAAACATCTGCTCCGCAGTGGTCATACATTGAATGACATCTTCTTTGCTGCCACTGAAAGGCCCTGATTTCTCAATTTTTAAAGTTGACATGGCGGCTGCAAAACGTCCGGCTTCTTCGATGCTGGCACCCGATACCCGTTGGTATAAATATCCGATGGTATACGTGTCTCCGCATCCTGTTGCGTCTACCACTTCTTTGGGTTTATATGCCGGAATGCGATAGAATTCTTTTCCATCAAAGATGAGTGAACCCATGCTTCCCAATGTGACCAGTACTTCTTTCACTCCCCATTCATGTAATTGACGGGCAGCTTCCTGTGGATCGGAAAGACCGGTCAGCACTTCCATTTCATGCTCGTTGACTTTCAGGAAATGGATATATTGCAAAGCTTCCCGCTTATCTGTCCAGTCCACCGGATAGACGTGGGTGTCACGCACTTCACGCAAATAGCCTTGCGAGTCTACTGCAATCAACCCTTTTTGGGATAGTTCTTTGATTACTTCCAATGAGAAGTCATCTGCCAGTAGAGAGCCGAGATGGTAGATTTGCGCATCTATATCTTTCAGCTGGCCGGCAGTGAACGGATCGGCTTTTGCTAATACACGTTGAGTGCGTTCGTCCGGATTGGCGCCATAGATATTCTCGAAGTATACGGAATATTTGCTTGGTAAAGCGGTTACATGAATACCCATTTCACGTAGTTGCTCCACAACGTTCATTTCAGTGGCACCGACTGCTGTTACTAAAGCGTAATCGATGTCGTTAAAATGGCGGATGGCATGTGAACAATAAAAAGCCGTACCTCCCGGCATATAGACAGTGTTTTGGGGAGTGACTACTTTGTCTAATGTGATGTGACCGATGCAGCAAAGTTGATGTTTATTCATGTCTAACCAATTAAAAAGCCTCCAAGATTGTATCTTGAAGGCTTCTAGTTTATTTTTAGTGCGGATGATGGTCACTAAATACGGACTATCTTATGCACTGTTGTATCATATTTTACAGAGCCCTCGCATTGTTCATGTCAGCGAATAAGTCACCGAACGTATAACGAACTCCTTATTTTACCTAAATCAATGAACTTTTAATTCTGCCGCAAAGGTACTTTTTATTTCTGATAAACCTAGTTAAAGTGACAAAAAACGTCCAATCTCATACCTTATCTTTTTGAGGTTCTTCCGTTTATTTTATAATTAACCGCTCACTCCACACTAATTATCAACTCCTTGCCTTCCTTCAACTTATCATGGGTGATAAAGTAACTTTCTACTTTTTCGTTGTCATAAGTAATGTTTGTTATCTTTTCTCCGTTTCCTTTTTTCTTGATAGTGAAGTCTTTGCCATTCAAATTAAATGTCGTCTTGTCGAATAAGGGTACAGTGATAATATACTTAGGATCGGCAGGTGAATAGGTATATAGTCCTATTGCATTCAATATATACCACGAAGACATCTCTCCTGCGTCATCCATGCCACAATACGCTAATTTTTCGGGTCCCATGCGATAATAACCGTTCAATATCTTATTCAGTATTTTCTGCGACTTTTCCTGTTTGTCCACAAAATAATACATATAAGGAATACTATGTCCGGGTTGGTTCCCATGACAATATTGACCGATAAAAGTAGTCAGGTTATGTGCTTCATATCCTTCCCATGGAATAGTAAATAAGGAGTCTAATTTAGTTTCAAATGCCTCTTTGCTGGGGAATAAATCAATGAGACCTTGAGGATCGTGGAGAGCAAAGAAGGTTGATTGCCATCCATTAGCTTCACGATACATATATTCATAGAATGGTCTCTTAGGGTCGAATGGAGTTACCCATTCTCCATTTTCCAATCGGGGACGCATCTGCTGAGTGGTGGGATCGAATAGATGTTTATAACTATCTGTTCTTTTCATCAGTCTTTCATAATTTTGCATATCGCCCAATTCTTTTGCCAGCAAGGCAGTGGCATAATCATCGTATGCATATTCCTGCGTCTTTGTCACAGCTGCTTTTGCTACTGTTTCCAATTTGGGATCTTTAATATCCATTTCGGATATCCATCCTCGCTCCATATATTCTTTAATATGAGGTCTGCTGCCCTCGCCTTCAGCAAAGGCATTGTTTAAGAGTATTTTATATGCTTTTTGTACATCAAAATCACGGATACCTCTTAAATAACTTCCTGTAACAAAGACAGACGCATGGTCGCCATGAAAAAATCTAGGCATAAATCCTCGAATCTCTCCATAATCTGTAATAGACTTTATGACATCTGCCGTGACATCAGGAGAAACCATACCCAGCAAAATCAACTTGTTACGATAGTCATCCCAAAAAGAAGGCTCACTATAGTAACGGAATCCTTTGTTTACCACTTCACCTTTAGCGTCAACATATTCTCCATTTACATCGCTCAATAGTATAGGCCATAGAAACGCTTTGTAAAGAGCAGAATAAAAGGTTTCTTTCTGTATTTCTGTACCACCTGACACTTGAATTTTAGATAACAGTCCTTCCCATGTATCACTTGCTTCATTTCTCACTTGTTCGAAATCTTTTTTGAGTATCTCTGCTTCCAGGTTTTTCTTTGCATTTTCGACGCTGACATAAGAGAATCCGACTTTCATTTCGAGAGGGGCATTAATGTCCTCATTATTGATAAAATTTACAATACGAACTTCTGTATCTCCATCTTTCAATGATTCTATATCCTTGATTTTATGATTAGTAACTGCATAGAAATAGAAAGTAGGGCCTGTCTGTTGATAACCGGAGAATACGTTATCGCCCGCTTTCTCTATATTCCAGCTTCTTATATGCTCATTAGAATGGGATAGGTCGACCAACAGTTTTTTCCCTTTCCCATCTTTATAAGTATATTTATGATAACCACATCGTAAGGATGAAGTCACTTCCGCATTAATATCATATTTTTTGAGATAGACCTGGTAATATCCCGGACTTGCCGATTCGTTATCGTGGCTATATCCCGTATAATAAGATTTTGGCTCGACATTTCCGCTTACTGCTATCAATGGAACATAACAGAGATTCCAATGCCCTTTGCTGGTATGAACAAAAGCATGGATAATGGTATCTTCATACTGATAGCCCGAACCACTTCGCCACATGGTAACGGGGGTGACTTGCACCATAGAGTTAGGCAAGGATGCACCGGGGAAAGTTTCCGCTCCCCATGCCCTGCGAGTAGGATTGTACCCTAAATCTATACTGTCCCACAAAGTGGTAGTCCCTATAAATGGATTGACATAATCGGTCAAACGTTTGTTCTTGTCTTTCTGAACTGCACATCCTGCGACAATAGCCAGAAGGGCGAGGATGTTAATAGCTTTCATTTTTCCAAACATATATTTTCTATTTAATCAATTTTCATCTGAATACAGGAGCATTATATCCGGTGTAAGTAGGATATGTATTATTCACAACAGGCCATCCATTCATCCAATTTACTTTATCAAGCATCAGACAACGATAATCTAGCTCGTCAATATATCCATGATACAGAATCCAGTCCTGGCCTGTATCGTCTGTGATAATGCGTGAACAATGCCCGGTTGAAGAGAACCGGTGGTTGCCTTTTAACATCAACTCATGCTTGACATCGTTCATATCTTCCCCTTTTTTATTGGTATATGGACCCATGATGTTATTCGATTGTCCGACGACTAAACTATATGTACCACCTTTATGATATTGCCCGGTAGATAATATCAGATTGTATACTCCGTTTCTCTTGATAACATAGGCGGCTTCGTATTGGCCTCCGGCAACTTTCTTTCTTACTGCTCCTTTCTTGATAGACATTCCGTCAGCAGTCAGTTCTATTACGCTAATTTCACGAAAACTGCCCCAAAACAGGTAGTTGCGGCCATCCTCTTGATAAAGATAGGCATCAATGGAAATATCAACTCCCTGCTCGTTACTGTCTATTAGTTTTCCATAATCGGTAAAAGGACCAGTTGGCGAGGATGAAGTAGCGATGCCGATGGCATGTTTCCATTCGGGTGCGGGTTGTGAGTAGTATATGATATACTTGCCATTTACTTTGCTTACAGTAGGTGCCCAAATACCGGCATTATTTATTCCTGTTATTTGAGGATGAGTTTCGTCTGTGAAGATGGAACCAGCTCTTGTCCAGTTAATAAGGTCCCGCGACTTCATAATAGGTGCATTTTTCATATTGGGATCTGTCAGAGAGTGTTCTGTTGCATACAGATAGAAGTAGCCGTCATCTCCTCTTATCACATCGGGGTCTGGCAAGGAAAAGGTTGTAAATACCGGATTTTGGTATTTGGCAGTATAATCTCCATGAGAAGTGATGTCCAGAAAATCATGAGTATAATTCTTTTCGGTTGTCATTGAAATCAAAATAGTGGTATAATACCTATTTAAGTCATTTTCATCACATAGTTCAGCAGGAAACTTAAATTGTGCCCCATCCCATTGTCCGTTTGCTGTAGGAGCCATATCTCTGTAGCCTGCTCTGTCAATTGGCGGTCTTTGTCCGAATTCTGGTCCGAGTTGTCCCCAGGCTTCTTCTTGTTCGTTAATAGTGAAGATTATTTTGTATCGTTCGTCAAAGCCCCAGTCGGTAGCGAATAATTGTATATTATAATCTTTTAGCTCCCAGCATCCCTTTGAGGTATAAGTAAATTCATTTTCCCGTCCTGTCCAGCTAAAACGGATTGCCACTTTATTTATTTTTTCTATGGTAGCCTGATAGGTATCGAAGTTCAAACGGATCCGATAAGCCCCTGTCTGTGTTACTGTTGCTCCGGAAAACTGTTGTCCGGTAGTCTCGTTCAATGTTATACCATCTTCTTTCAGGTTGAATGTTCTTTTTTGCTCACCTGATTGTGAATAAAAAGAATAAGGTTTGTTAGCTTCCAATTTTGTATATATTTCATAGATCGTGGAGCCATTCATTTTTACTTTTTTCACTTCCTGACCATCTTCTGTTCCTTCGCCTGTGATGTATAACTTCTCTCCCTCTTTGATGATGCCACCTAAATCAGCCGGCAGAACGAAAGTGATACCTCGATATTCTTCAGATAAAATAGATTCTGAACCTTTGATAGTCTGTATAGCCCATTTTAGTTTTATATTGTTTCCGGCAGTACCTCCGGCAGCGGTTGCGATATCTTTAAGTTTGCGTTGTGTGATTCTGATATGGGTATTCGCCCCTGCATTGTCTGATGAGAACTTATATACAGGAGCTGAAAAATTGCCATTCTCCTTATCGAATAAAATTGTGTAATTTACATTTTTCGTTTCACTTTTTGACCATTCAAATAGCAGGTCTGTAATAGATTGTAATACAATGTGATCGTTGTTAATGGGGGCATTAAGATTCTTCACTGCAATTAGTTTCTCATCTTCTATTTCATCTTTGTCGTCACAAGCGATTAAGCTGATTCCCAACAGGCTTATTATCATTACTAAAGTGAGTAAAGATTTAGAATTTATGTGTTGTTTCATCCGATATTATTTATGATTGGATAGAATAAGATGTTATTACCCTGCAATTTTGACTAATTGCAGGGTGTAAATAAGCACTGAATTATTTATTATAGATTTTGCTTAATCTACAAATCCATTTTTCTCTAATAAAGCCATAGCTTCTATAGTTGTTGTACCACTTATAGCTGAACGTAAGTCGCCCCATGCTGTATCCCCTTTCGGCATTTGCCACCACGTAGGACTCATTTTGATATCCGGCTTTTCGGTGCCAAGAGTCCATAAGTAGTTTGCGTTATTCTTCAGGAAAGCAACAAAACGCATCCTGTCACCATCCGAAAGATCCGGATGCTGTATCAGTATGGTGAAGTAGCGTACAAATATACCTTTGAAGAGGTTACAGTCGTGTCCGCCGCCATCGCCGGTTTGTTCGCCATAATCCCTCATAACCTTGTAGGCGGTGTTTACGTTATTTGCTATATGATAACGGGCAACTTTCACTGCATCATTAAAATATACTTTCTCTTTTGTGATATTATACAATTCGATAGCTGCTCCCATAAATGTGCCTACATCATATGAGTAATCTCCGTTTGTAGTGTCATAATTTTCAAATACTCGTCCTGTAGACAATACAGTCCGATGATATTTCATCCATTCATATATCCGTAGTGCCCATTGTAGATTAGTGAATCCGTTGATGGTCTCATCGGGGTACTTTTGTGCAAATCTGGCTGCAATAATAGCTGCAGGTCCGTTTGATGGTATGCCTTTTCCCATACTTTCAGCATCGGTTCCTACTTTCCATTGGATACCTCCACCGTCGTAATCATTCCAACCTTCTGTGATCCATGTCCACAGATCGTGAGATGATTGTAAGAACCGGTCGTCATTGGTTGCATAGTATGCACGTAGATGAGCCATTGCATGCCAACCCATATCGTCATAAAAATCGTGTCTCCATTTACCTCCATTTTTGTTTTTTACTCCATCATAAAAGTCCCAGATGACTTTTTTATACTTTTCATCATTGGTACGCAGGTAAGCATCCACTACTACGTCCAGACCATGCGCTTCGGGCCAGTAGTCATTTTGCGCTATTTGTCCGTCGAATGTATTGTTGAAGCATCTCACGGATGTGTTCCAATACCTGTTTACAAAAGTCGTTGAAGCACTGTCGGCTGCTGCTACCCATGAGTACTTGGGAAACTGGTTTACTTCTATATATTCATCATCGTATGTTCCACACGACATCAGAGAACATGAAAATGTAAGGAGAATTCCGAATAATATATTTTTCATAATTAATTCTGTTTTTAGCGGTCTGTTTCTCGTAAGGGAAACAGACCGCGTATGATTTAGTCACCTGTATTTATATTAGTAAAGTCGTGAGTGTAATTTTTCTCAGCAGTCATAGATATTGTAACATCTGTGAAATATTTGCTGAGATTATTTCTGTCGCAAAGTTCTTCCGGGAATTTGAATTGGCTACCGTTCCATTGTCCATTATCGGTTGGAGCCATATCACGGTATCCGGCTCTGTCTATGCTAGGTCTGTTATCAAAGAACTTCTCTTGTATTTGTCCCCAGTCTTCTTGTTTCCCGTCTACAGTAAATTCAATCTTATAACGTTCGTCAAAGCCCCAGTCGGTCTTCTGTAATTGTACATTATAGTTCATGAGTTCCCAAACACCTTTCTCGGTATAACTAAAAATGCCACGGACATTTGTCCATGAATTACGTATAGCTACCTTATTTATCTCTTCGAAAGAGATCTTTTTATTCTTGAAGTCAAGTTTAATACGGTAGACTCCAGCTTTATCTACTGTATAAGGAAGCGCTTCGTCTCCGGCAGTTTCTTCAATCGATTTTCCATCTTCTTTTATTGATATGATCCTGTCAGAGTTAGCTTGTAATCTGGTGTAGAAATAGAATGGTTCGCCGGCCTCCAGTTTTGTATATATCTCGTAATAAACGGTCGATTCTTTGGTCTCTATCATCTTCACACGCTGTCCCTGTTCCGAACCTGCTCCACCAATGTACAATCTCTCTCCATCATCCAAATCTTCGAGACCTGCCATACGGAGCAAGGTGATTGTTCTTGATTCTTGAGCCAAAGCGAAATTCATTCCCCTGTTTGAGCGTACGGTCCACTTTACGGTTGCTTCTTCTTCCGACTTTGCACCTGCAAGCCGGGCTATTCTATTCAAGCCTTTTTTCGTAATGGTAGCTCCGGTATTTAAACCGTTGCCGTCTGCCTGATAAATATATATAGGGTTAGAAAAGTCCCCGTCAAGTTTGTCGAATAATATATCGTAATAAACTACGCTGTTATCTTCTGCTTGGGCTTTCTCCCATTCAAAGTACAGGTTTGATACATCTTCTATTACTGCATATCTGTCTTCAACCGGTTCATATAATTTAGGAACTGGAGTGACAGATACACTCTCAAATTCTTTCACTTTTTCACAACTTGTGAATACTCCTAATGCTAATGTAAGGAATGCTATGGCCGTAAATAATATTTTGTTTTTCATCTTTTTATATATTAAATGATTTAAAAAAAGCGTCATGATTAATATCCGGGGTTTTGTCCCAGATTTTGGTTGATCGTAAATTGTTTTCTCGGCACAGCCCATAGATAATCCCGATCCCTGTTGAATGAATTTTCATGATACGAGAAGTAGGTCAAATCACCGTTACTCAACTTAAATTTGGCTCCTCTGAATGGCTCATTCAGGACATCTTCTGCAATTTTCCAACGACGTATATCATAAATGCGTGTTCCTTCCAGTGCCAGTTCTACGCGCCGTTCGTCTCTGATAATTTGCCGAATATCTCCACTTGTCGGATAGTTCATTGCTGCTGGTGTTTCATTGAATCCGGCGCGGCGGCGGAGCGCTGTGATGGTTTGCTCCCAGATTTCAGGAGTCATTTTATCCAATTCGTACATAGCTTCTGCATACATTAACAAAACGTCGGCATAACGCAGTGTTACAAAGTTGATGTTACAACTCCATGAAGTCCCTACTGTCCACGCACTTGGATTCGGATCATAATACTTCCTGTAGAAGTATCCGGTTTGTGAACCACTGGCATGGCCAATCTTGTCTTTATTATCTTTTGATGCACCGTTAGGATTAACATTTACCGTATAGGACGAGCCGTCTCTTTTTTGTACTACACTGCCATTGCGCACGATTGTCATATCCATGCGGGGATCACGGTTGTCGTAAGCGCTTTTTGCTTCATCCCATTTGCTTCCATCTCTCATGAGATAGGTATCTATAAGGCTTTGAGTGGGACTTGCTACTATGTATTGCACCGATTCTAAATTGAATGGAACATATGTTGATATATCACTCCATGTACGTACTTTAGGGACATATTGAATATCCAGGATTATTTCGTTATTATATTCATTCGCTTTATAAAATAGTTCCTGATAGTTGGAATGAAGTGAATATCTTCCATAGTCAGCTTTGCCAATTAACTTTTCAGTATACTTTTTCACTCTCTCCCAATCGTTGAAATTCAAGGCTACACGAGCGTTAAAAGCTACTGCCGCTCCACATGTAATCCGTCCTCTGTCAGCTCTTGGATACCGTTCTTTAGTGGGTAGTATTTCAGCTATTTCTTCCAATTCCCGATGTATCCATTCTACGATGGTAGCCTGTTTGGTTCGCTCAATAGTTCTTGCTGTTTGCTCATCAATATCCTGTGTGAAGAAGGGTACATCTCCATACCAATTTGTCAATTGGAAATAAAGGAAAGTACGTATAAAGCGGGCTTCAGCTTTCATCCTGTTTTTGAGATTTTCATCCATTTCTACTCTGTCGATATTGGCTAGAAGTGTATGGGTTGTCTTTATCCCACCATATAGTTCACCCCAGACTTTATCAAAAAGCCCTGTTGAAGATGTAGCCTGTCCGTTACTGATAGTCTTGACATCATCACCACCATATCCGTTATAGAGGTTGTCACTCAATCGTTCGTCACGGAATACCCATTCCGTACTATTCATCTGGCGATATGCCATATGCAAAAGCGAAGCTGCTTTCTCTTCTGATGTCCAATAGTTGTTGTCAGTAAATTTATTTGTAGGAGATACATCCAGATCGACGCAACCGGATGAAAATATGCAAATAAACAGACACCATGAAAAATATTTAATTATTGTTGTTTTCATATATTATACTATATCTGATTATTGTATTTAAAATACGATCTCAATACCACCACCATAATACTTCAGTGTGGGGTAGTTACGTCCACTGTTTGCACCACTGGCATTCATGCTGTTACCAAATTCGGAAGACTCAGGATCGATAAATTTATTTTTTGTGATTGTTAATAAATTCTGTCCAGTCACATATACCCGTACTTTGTTTATACCTATTTTCTGTGTTATATTTTCTGGAATAGTATAACCAATTTGTAAGTTTTTCAATCGCAGATATGCTGCATTATAAATGTTCCTGTCGGACGAATGTTGGTAATTGTTTGCATATGACGACGTTGCATAGTCATTTATCAACCGTGGATATTTGGCATCTGTGTTGCTCGGACTCCAATAATCCAACTGGTGCTCGAACATGACAAAATAATAACTTCCATGAAACGGCTCAACCATTTCGCCACGTAATGCCATATCGCGTTTGCCTACACCTTGCCACAACATATTGAAATCAAACCCTTTCCAGTTGAGTAAATAGTTGAATCCAAAGATATAGCGGGGGAAAGCATTACCTAGGATATAACGGTCGTTGTCATCTATCACTCCGTCTCCATTGCGATCTACATACTTCACATCTCCAGGCGATAAGTTTGCTCCGATAAACACTGCTGAATTTCGTATTTCTTCTTCGTTTTGATATAGTCCATCTGTTTTAAATCCATAATAACTATGCAGAGGAACGCCTTCGCGAACAATACGTTCTATTCCGTCTACTTGAAATATATCCTGTTTTCCGTATTTTATTACTTTATTAAAAGAATCTCCTATATTGAATCCAAAGTTATGGGTAAAATCGGAATGACTTAGCCGGTAGTTTATCGACAATTCCCATCCCCTGTTTCTCATCTCTCCAATATTTTTATAAGGTACGGCTCCTCCTAAAGTACTCGGGGTTTGTGGCACTAACAAAATATCGGTAGTGTATTTATTGAAGTAGTCGAAAGATATACTTAAGGTATTTTTCAATAAAGTAGCGTCAAATCCTATGTTGAATGTCTTCGTCTTTTCCCATGACAACGTTTCATTGCCAAAGGTATAGCCTGTGCCTGTTACCGGAGTTTTATTAAACCCATATTGATTCTTATAAATATCGTAAGTGGTGAAATACTGGTAATCTGGCACGGATTGAGTTCCCAACAACCCATATGAACTTCTTATTTTCAGGTCGCCTACTTTTTCTTTCCAGAAAGAGAAAAAGTCTTCTTCCGAGATTCGCCATCCAAGAGTCGCCGATGGGAAAAATGCCCATCGATGCCCTTTTGCTAACAATGACGAACCATCGTAACGGGCACTTACTTCAGCATAATATTTATCCATGTATGAATAACCTAAACGACCCAACCACGAATGAAGCGCACGCTCCACTGTTCCACCAGGTGTATTGTAACTGCCAGGATCTATTTCGGTGTCATCTGTATCCGTATAGAGATCAGGATCGACATATTTTCTTTTGATCTCATTAGCTTGTCTGCGGAATGACTCTGTTGTATATCCAAATACCCCCGTAACATTATGCACTTTGTTGAAAGTACGGTTATACTCTAAAAGGAACTGGGTATTCAACATGGTTATTTTTCCGTTATAGTCCTCAATGCTATAATCTTTCTTATCGCTTTCATTTATGATTTTATCCCTGTCAATATAATCATATACCGGGTGATAACGTCTTTTTATAAGACGATGTTCGGATCTCAGGTCATAGCCTAATACAGCTTTCGCTTTCAACCCTTTCCAAATGTTTAGTTCCCCGGATACAACCCCTTGAAAATGGTCGTCGTCGTTAGTTGTAAGACCACCATGATATAAGGTGGCAAGGAAATTACCTCCGGTGGTGACGTCTGTATTGTAATATTTTCCATCCGCATCGGGATATATGTCATACGTATTGTATGTTGGCACGCGCATAACATCTGATAACCATAAACCACCTCTGTCCGAACGCCCTTCCTGCCTGTCGTAAGCCAATAATGCAGTCAGTTTCAAACGGCCTATGTCAGATACAACATTACTTCTGAAATTGTATCTTTTAACTCCAAAGTCTTGCCCTTTATAGTTACTCTCCTGATCGTAATATCCGAAGGAAATATTGTAAGAGGTAGTCTTAGAGCCTCCTTGTACACCTACATTATAACTTTGTTGCAGAGCATTCTTCAATATAGCTTTATATCCCCACTCACTGTCTCCTTGAGCAAACTGGTGTATTTCCTCGGCAGTGTAAATAGGGTCTTTGCCAGCGTTTACATACGAGTCGTTACGCAACAGCGCATTTTGATAGCCCGGTAGCGGTTTCAATAAGATATCTGGGTTTTGCGTTCCAATAGAGGCATTGAAAGAGACTTGGGGTTTCATATCCAAATGCCCTTTCTTTGTGGTAATCAGTATGACTCCATTGGACGAACGTGAACCGTAAATGGCGGCTGTACCAGCGTCTTTCAATATGGAAACGTTTTCTATGTCACTTGGGTTAAGCATATTCATTGCTTTAACATCGTTGGCAATCATTCCGTCTATAACAATCAGAGGGTCGTTGTTATTCATTGAACTGACACCTCGAATATTAATATTCATTGAGTTGTCGTTCGGATTCATACTGCGTTGCTGAATCGTGAGACTAGGTGACGCTCCTTGCAATGCCTGGGTAAGATTGGCTACCGGACGATCTTTAATAAGTTTATCTTTTACCTGATCGACTGCCCCTATCACATGTTTACGGGTAGTAGTACCATAACCGATAACAATAACTTCATCCAATAACTTCGAGTCTTCTCTCATTATAAGAGCTTGAAATGATGTGTTTCCTGCTTTCTTCTCAATGGTTTGAAAACCAATATATGAGATTACTAACACATCATCACCATTGCACATGATGGAAAATTTTCCATCTACATCCGTCACTGTTCCATTGGTGGTGCCTTTTACGACAACACTTACGCCAATCAACGGTTCTCCCTGCTCATCTTTCACAGTGCCTTTTACGGCTTTTTCTGTTCGAGATTGCTGTGTGACACCAGTTTGAGCAAATCCTTTTGTGGAAATTCCTGCATATAGCAGTATTAAACCGGTTAACATTAATAGTTTACATATTCTACTAGTCATATTATAACTACTTTTATTGATAATAAATTGTTTTTTTGTATACCTTATAATCATCCTGCAACACTGGCTGCTTTGTTGCAGGACAACTATAAAGAATCAGTTTCCCCTAATACCCATAGTACATTCTTTATTCAGATAGTGAATTACTGATTTCCTGATTGATCTTTTTAATGCGGTCTTCCTCTACTTTAATAACCTTTCTATCATAGGTTATTAAACCATTTACTTCTCCTTCTACATCTGTCGTTTGTGTGTATACACCACCAGATATTCCTCTTTTTACCAATTCTAGTAATTGCTGTCCGTATCTCACATATTCGTCTGTTACTTCTTTTGCGCTCTTGAATTGTACATATCCCCAGTTTTTGTCGGGTTGCCATAAATGGCCTGTAAGCGGCATACCTATTCCACCATATTCGCCAACAACAGTAATTCGTTCGTTATCATACATCATCAGTTCCGGTGAAGGATATTTATGGAAATCGAGTATGTCTCCAACTTTTAGATAATGATTGCCACCACTTGCTGAGTTTACTAGACGTGATGGATCATAATACTGAGTCCATTCCGTAATTTCTTGTGTTTTGAATTGTCCCCATGCCTCATTGAACGGAACCCATACGGTGATAGATGGATAAGGCATCAGGTAATCCATTATTTCTTTCCATTCTTTGCGGAAGTTTAGTTCCGATTCGATGGAACGTGTGACTTCTTTTCCGTCAAAGTAGTGGTGCATATCCCAATGAGGTCCCTGATCTCCATTGGGCATATCTTGCCATACGAGTATGCCTAAACGGTCGCAATGAGTGTACCAACGTGCCGGCTCTACTTTTACATGTTTGCGAATCATATTATATCCGAGGTCTTTCGTCTTCACAATATCATATTTTAAAGCCTCGTCTGTTGGTGCTGTATAAAGCCCGTCAGGCCACCATCCCTGATCTAATGGTCCGAAATGGAATATATCTTTATTGTTCAATTGCATGCGTATTATACCATTTGCATCACGCTTTTTCGACACCTTGCGCATTGCGGCATAACTGCTAACTTTATCTACCGTTTTTCCTCTTTCGATGATAGCAATATCCAAATCGTAAAGGAATGGAGATTCGGGCGACCAAAGTTTCGCATTCGGAATAGAGATATCTAGTGTCTGTCCTGCAACTCCTTTTGCTGAAGCGATGACTTTATTGTTATCTTTTAGTTTAACTTCTACAATATCAGATGATTCCGTATTCTTTGTACATACCTCTACTTTTAAATTATTATTGTCTACATCGGCAATGGGGGTAACGCCAACAATGTGTTTGTTATTCACCGGCTCCAACCAGACTGTTTGCCAAATACCGGAAACGGGTGTGTACCATATTCCATTAGGGTTGGTCACTTGTTTTCCTCTTGGTATAGAGCTATCGCTTGTAGGATCCCATATTTTAACTACCAGTTTTTGATTTCCCGAAGTTAGGAATGGGGTTACATCGAAACTAAATGGTGTATATCCTCCAGTATGAATTCCTATTTTAATATTGTTGAGATAAACTTCTGCTTTCCAGTCCACTGCTCCAAAATGTAGTATTATATTTTTGCTTTTCCAGTCGGAGGGGATTGTAAATGTACGTCTATACCATAGTTCTTTTCCTTTGCCCAGCTCTTTTTGGACACCGGAAAGACTTGATTCAACAGCAAAAGGAACAAGAATTTTTCCATCGAACGTTTGAGGTTCCTGCTGTCCCATAGGTAAAATTGCATAATCCCACAAACCATTCAGATTTTGCCATTTATCGCGTTCCATTATCGGACGGGGGTACTCCGGCAAAACATTGTTAGGATCAATTTTTTCTGCCCAATCCGTTTTTATTTTATCACCCACAGGTTTCCACTGCGCAGATAATGACATGGAAGAAAAGAGTAAAATAATTAATAAAAAAGGTGTTTTCATTTGAAGGTAGATTTTTGTATGTAATTAGTATAAATATTTAGAAACTATAGAAATTACTGAGTTTGAAGCGTAACTGCTATTCCCCAAGGAAGGAAAATTACTGCATAACTGGTAAGTTGTGTTTTCTTGTTTGTCGGTTTTTTCATGGTATTGAATATATGGTTATCAATTTATAGCATATATGAATCAAGCTGTTTTTTTATATTAAAATAGGGCTAACAAACTCTCGGTCTGATTGATGGCAAAAATAGATAAATTCACTATTGCCAAGGTGGTATATTTGAGTAAAAAAATGGCAATAAAAGGTTTTAATAACCAGATTGACTAAAATGTGATATAAATAAATAATAATTGATATTTTCTCACTGCCGATAAAAGCGTATATTTGTCGATACTTTCACGTTATACCATTCTTTATATGAAAAAAATCCATTTGTATATTTTGCTTTGCCTTTCCTTCTATAGCATTGCTTCCTTTTCTCAGGGGTACTCTAATTTTCATTTCAAGAAGTTACAAGTAGATAATGGACTTTCCGCAAATTTTGTCTTTTGTATCATGCAAGATACGAAAGGTTTTATGTGGTTTGGGACAAAGGATGGTTTAAATAAATTCGATGGGAATAGTTGCAAGGTATTCAGACATAATCCTCAAAAAGAGAAAACAATCGGAAATAATATCATACATTGTATGATAGAGGCTGATAATAATAAGCTATATGTAGGTACAGAAGCTGGGCTTTATATAATGGATATAGCCGACGAAACTTTCGAAAAAGTGGAGAATACAACTGTCGATAATTTTAAAATCACTTATACTGTAACCACCATTTTTAAAGATAATAGAGGAAATATATGGATAGGAACTAATTCGCAAGGTATTTATACTTATAATCCCGAAAAGAATGAGTTGAAGAGGGTGCGGGTAAATGGATACGATTTTGACTCCAACATAGTATGGTCTATATACGGAGATGCCTCTGATAATATTTGGGTTGGTACAAGGCTTGGATTGCTCAGGTATAATTCAAATACTGGTTTTTTTGATCCGGTAGAAGGGTTATATAGCCTCTATGATAGCTCCGAGCATGAGACACAAACAATCGTCGAAGATGTAAATGGTGATCTATGGCTTGGAACATGGGGTAAAGGTCTGCGTTTATATAAAAAACAGTCAAATGTATATACCACTTTTCTGGGTTCAAATAAAGAACCTTCTGCCGTAACACGTATTATGGCTATTTGCCAATATCGGGACAATGCTCTTCTTGTAGGGTCAGACAATGGATTGTATATGTTCGATATTGAGAATAGAACATCCAAGAGAATCGATGTTCCTAATGCTTACCATAGTTTGAGTGATCAGGCTATCGGTTCAATCTACAAAGATAGGGAAGGAGGAATATGGATTGGTACTTATTCGGGGGGAGTAAATTACTTAAGTCCAAGTGCATTCTGCATAGAAACATATTATCCCGACATCTTATCTGGATCTTTATCGGGAAAAACAGTCAGGCAATTTTGTGAAGATGAAAATGAGAATCTATGGATAGCTACGGAGAATGGAGGCGTGAATTATTTTAATACGAAAGATCAAACTATCACTCAGCCGATAAAAGAATTGTATCATAACGCACATGCCTTATTGCTCGACGGAGATAACCTGTGGATAGGTACCTATGCAAGAGGTATTCATGTCTATAATACTAAAACAAAGTCTCTATCTGTATTCAAGCGTAGTCCTGATGGAAAGAACAGCATTAACGATGATGGTATATATGCCTTATATAAAACTAAAAAAGGAGATATTTATGTAGGAACTCATGCAGGATTGAATAAGTATGACAGAGATAAAAATATATTCATTAACATCGAACAAGCTTCGAAATTTATATACGATATAAAAGAAGATGACTTTGGTAATCTATGGTTGGCCACTTACGGTTCAGGAGTAATAAGATATCATATGCCGACTAATGAATGGATCTGTTACGATTCAATATACACTGATTGTAATCCATTAAAAGAAAGTAAATTAACCAATATTTATATTGATTCTAAAAAAAGATTACTATTTGCAAGCGAAGGGCAAGGTGTTTTCATTTACGACTATAAAACTGATAGTTTTAAGAATATATCTGAAACCGATGGTTTGCCTAACGGAGTAATATATGGTATCTTGGACGATCCGCAAGGCAATTGGTGGATGAGCTCTAATAAGGGAATCATCCAGATGAATACATCAGACCTGCACAATATAAAACTATATACAAGGGACGATGGATTGCAGAGTAACCAGTTTAATTATAAATCAAGCTATAAGGCCTTAAATGGAAAATTTTACTTTGGAGGAATCAATGGATTTAGTTCATTTTATCCCCAAGATCTCAATAAAAACAAAAATACCGTCTTACCATCAATAGAAATAACCCAGATTGATATTCTAGGTAACAGAGATAGGAAACTGAGTGAAGCCATACAGCAAAAATTAAACAAGCAACAAAAGATAATATTGCCCTATAACAAATCTTCTTTTTCCATATCTTATACAAGCTTAAGTTATATAGCACACTCGAAAAATAAATATGCATATAAGCTGGAAAGAACGGATACTGAGTGGAATTATGTCGGAAATAAACAAAGCGTGACTTATGTAAACTTATCTCCCGGCAAATATTTATTCAGAGTGAAAGGCTCTAACAATGATGAATTGTGGAATGAAGAAGGGGCAAAAGTAGAGATAGAGATATTACCCCCGTTTTGGTTATCTATTCCAGCCAAGGTTATATATTTGGCTTTGATTTTGGTTATGGCCTATTTAATTATCTCATTTTACATAAAGAAAAGTAGAGCAAAGCAAGAGAAACAACTGGAAGCATTCAAAACGGAGCAGGAAAAGTTATCTTTTAAATCGAAAATAGATTTCTTCACTACCATAGCTCACGAAATTAGAACTCCGCTGAGCTTAATCTCTGCGCCTTTGGAGGAGGTTGTTAATTCAGGAGAAGGAAGCCCTGAGACTAAAGAGAATATATTGATAATCGAAAAGAATTGTGACAGGCTGACTGAATTGATTAATCAGTTACTGGATTTTAGAAAAATGGATTCAACTCAGTATATTATAAATCCGACAAGAGTAGATCTGCGCCATCTTTTAACTGAATTGTACGGACGTATTAGTAAAACAGCTCAGAAACAGCATATTGATTTTATTCTCCAGCTTCCTCAAGATGAGCTTATAGTAAATTCAGATACAGATGCATTGATCAAAATAATAGGGAATTTGCTTACAAATTCGCTGAAATATACGAAAGATAAAATAGTCTTATCTCTCATAAAGAATGAGAATGCAACTTATTCTGTGTTTGTCGAAGATAATGGAAATGGTGTCTCTGATACCTATAAAAAACTGATATTTGACCCTTTTTATCAGGTGCAAAATGATAATGGGAAGATGGGGACTGGCTTAGGATTATCTTTAGCTAAAAAACTCGCTGAGATGTTAAACGGCAATATTACTGTAAAAGACAATGAAACTGGGGGAGCTACATTTGTATTTAATTTTTCAGATTTGCCTCTTTTATATCAACATAAATCAGAGTTTGATAGCATTGCTGCTGAAAAGGAAATCATAAAAAACAGAAGTACGCCGGAAAACAAAAACAGTATACTTGTTGTCGAAGATAATGTCGAAATGGCTTCATTTATAAAAAACTCTTTGAACAAAGACTATGTTGCTGATACCGCTTTCAATGCTGAGGAAGCCATGCTGTTATTAGAAGAGAACAGCTATGATATTATAATCTCGGATATTATGATGCCTGGGATAGATGGTATCTCATTTACAAAGAAATTGAAGTCGGACCTCAATTATAACCATATCCCTATCATACTACTTTCGGCTAAAACTGAAAATGCAGTAAAGATAGAAGGATTGCACTCAGGTGCAGATGTTTTCATCGAAAAGCCGTTCTCCGTTTCATATCTGAAGGCGCAAATCATGAGTTTACTTGAAAATCGGAGAACTGTGCTTGAGGCTTTTAATCGTTCCCCTTTTATTTCTTACTCTGCATTAGTCACTAGTAAAAATGATGAGCTATTTTTGAGCCAGTTAAATGAAGAAATTGAGAGGCATATCTCAGACGAAAATTTCTCTGTAGAGTCACTAACCGATATTTTCAACATCAGCCGCTCTCACCTGCAAAGAAAGCTCAAAGCAATAGCTGGTGCTACACCAGGTGATTATTTAAGGAATTACCGTCTGAGAAAAGCCTGTCAATTATTGTTGGAGACTGATATGAGGGTAAATGAGGTTGCATATAGTGTTGGCTTTAGTACAGCTTCCTATTTTACACGTGTGTTTCAGAAAACTTATGGCATTTTACCTAAGGAGTTTATAGCCCAACATACGAATAAAGCAAAGAAGTAATCACGGAGGATTCCGGGGGGGCACCGAGAATGGCACCGAATTGTTGTTAGTATTTTTTGGATGACCAGCGAAGAGGACACAAAAAAGCCCCTAAAATGTCCGTTTTAGGGGCTTTTTAACTGTAAATACAGTGTAGTTTGTGCGGATGATAGGACTCGAACCTACACGCCTCACGGCACCAGATCCTAAGTCTGGCGCGGCTACCAATTACGCCACATCCGCATGTGTAGCTTTTTTTGTTTAGCGGTGCAAAGATAGGAAGATTTTCTGATTTGGCAAATAATTCGACAATAAAGTTATTCACTTAAGATTTCGAATGCCTTTTCAATCAGTGGATCTTTCTTCTGTGATTCTATGTCGCCTTGCTCTATCCCTTCTTCCAGAATCTTATCCATATTTACGTATACATCAGGTTTTATTCCATCCTCCAATGACTTTCCATATTTATCAAAGTGGGGGCTGGCAGAGAAGCGGACGCTCCAACCATTGGGTAATTCTGATGAAAATGGTAGCCCTGATCCACCACCAGTCTGGTCGCCCAGCTGGATGATTCTTTTATCTTCGTTATCATTGTTTAAGCTGCGCATTACGTTAACAAAATCATTTGTGGCACTATAACATCGACGATTGGTTAGTATCACGACCTTTTTTTGCCAACGAATACTGTTGGAGGGTTCTAAATAAATGGGCTCCATCTCTGAGAAATCATTGTGTCCCGGACCTGTCTTATGTTGGATATATCCTGTTAATGCCAGTTTATCAGTGAACCGGGCGGCTATGCGTGAAGAATTGGTTAGATTACCTCCTCCGTTATCACGGACATCGATAATTAATCCATTGCAGATTTGTAGATAGTAAAGGACCTCATCCAAATTGCCGTCTCCAACTCCAGCACTGAAACTTTCATAACGTATGTATCCTATGTTATTGTCGAATATTTTATATTTAAGACCGGCGGATGTGCGATAGCCTGAATTGGCACTACCCAGATAATAGTTATAAAGAATATCTTCTCTATAATTCCAAGGGTAGCCCTGATACCATGCGTCGTAATAAGAAATACGACTGGCAGAAGATAGATTGACATGCCCGTCTTTCAAGATATAAAGCATTTGGCTTAGGATGTCGAACAGGTCATCATTGGACATCGACGGAATAATCAGTTTGCTGTACTCGTTATGAACAGCATCCCAATCAATGCCTTTTGTATCCAAGAAACAATACTGTTCGTCAATGATTTTCCATAGTTGTTCGAAATTACCTCTGGGATCATTGGCGTAGTCATCTTCCCCAATGCAACCGGTCAGCACCGGAAGGCAGCAGAACAGCCAAAGTATTTGTCTAATCTTATTTCTCATTATTAATTGATCTCTCACTTGAAGTTTCAACATTAAATTTTGTTCTCTTAGTATGCTCCAACCGATGAAGGAAGAGCAGTTCCTTTTTTATTTCGGATACGGTATAGGTCTTTCACAAATCCTACCATGAATACGTGTGAGTAGGTATGTGTCTTGATATTGTTAACGTTGGATTGCTGCAAATCAGCCAGGTAGCTGAAGCGCATTTTGGTATATCCTATCGGCAGGTCGACGGAGAGCATCTGTCGCAACGAAGGTTGATTGTGCAGGGAGGTAAATTTTATCACTCCACTCGAATTTCCCAGAGAAAATATTTCGTAATAAGATTGTCCGTAGTGGGGGGAGAACATCACTCCCATAACCGGCAGATTGACCTGATAGCGCAGTACTATCGGGTAACGTTTGATTTTTAGGTGCCAAATGGCCATTCCGGAGGCATCCAGATTGACGTATGCCCGTGCGGATGCCGGATTGTTGGTATTTCGGAGATTATAGACAAAGCCTCCGTTGACATCTATCAATCCTCCGGCCAATAATTTGAAATTCTCCGTCAGGCGAAACTGGTAGTGTAATCCATAGTTCCAGTTGACTAATCCGGAGAAGGTGTTATTGTTATCGGCGCGGTTGTGCGTATAGCCGATGTCGGCTTGAAAGAAGTTCTGCACAGACACATTTCCATCAAATAACTTGGTCATCCGAATCAGCTCACGGGAAACACGGAAGTCGATTCCTTTGTATTCCTGCGGTGAAAGATAGGTGTCGAAAACGTTCGTAAATCCGACACCATACATGGTGGCACGTGTTACATACCGATGGGGTTGCAGACTGTCGATCTGCGCTTGTAATCTTGTGCTAAGGGCGAACAGGATGAAACCTGTCAGCCCCAGGTATATTAGTCTTTTCTTCATCAGAATAATTTCATCTGCCCGGTGATCTCATCGATAATATCGCCTTCGCTCTTGTCGCTGTCTGGGTCCAGGTTTTCCGGTTCCTCTTCAGGAACTTCCTGTTGCTCTTGTGAGGGTTCGGGGAAGCGAGTTGGTTCAAGCTCATTGATCGTCTCCACTGCATAGGTCGTGATACGTTTTCCTTTAGCTTTGAAACCTTTTACAGCAATGAATTCATCTGCATCGATATTCAGTGGTTCCCGGAAACTGTCGTGTCCGCCAAATATTACTTCCAGGCGAGGATAGTACTCGTCGGTCAATAGGATCAGACGGTTGTTCTTATTTTCTCCCAAGTAGTTCTGTTTACGGTTGGAGGACTCAAAACAGAAACGTTTCAGATACGGATAATTCTGCTGGTCGGCATCGTAAAGCGCGGCAGTCCATATCTTGTTAGGATCGAACTTCTCCACGATGCTTACATTATCTTCATAGTGGTTGCTCAAGTCGAAGTTGGTAGTATAGAAATCACCGTTGTTCAGAACAATCAATATGCTGTCGTCGCTTTGGAATTCACCCAGATATTCACCTCGTCCGTCATAGTTGAGGCGGAGTATGTCACGGTCAAACCATACTTTACGTCCACCGAGCGTGGAACCTCCTTTTTGTTTCAGGGATATCTTATGTACCGGCAAGCGGGTAAGAATCACGCCTCGTGCCTGACGTCCCTTGATACTGACCTCACTGAAGTCATGCTCGAAAATGATACGGCGTACACGCGGATTCGGTTTCAATGTCACCTTGATGATTTCGGCTTCTCCATTCGGGTTGGCACTGAAATAGGTAATCCGTGATTCGGGAGTTCCCAGGGTGACATCATATTCGCGGTCGCGAACTACAGAGGTCACGGCGAAACGTTTTACGTATGTCGTTCCTTCTTTTCCGTCGCGGTAAGCTATATTGTAGATCGTACGTTTATCGTTCTTCTTGAATACATTGACATAGAGAACGTTTTTGCCGACGAATTTCTTGTCGGCAACAGGAGTAACGATATACTTACCGTCGCGGAAGAAGATAATGACATCATCGATATCCGAACAACATGCAACGAACTCGTCTTTTTTCAAGGCTGTTCCGATAAATCCTTCTTCGCGGTTGATATAAAGTTTTTCGTTTGCTTCTACTACTTTGGCAGCTTCGATGGTGTCGAAGTTACGTAGTTCCGTACGGCGCGGGAAGTTCTTGCCGTATTTGTTCTTCAACATCTGATACCAGTTGACAGTATAATCTACGATGTGATCCAGATGATTATCAATCTCGGCCACTTCTTCTTTCATTCTGGCAATCAGTTCATCCGCTTTGTCCGAGTTGAATTTCAAAATACGTCCCATTTTGATTTCCATCAGTTTGAGAATATCCTCTTTGGTTACTTCGCGGATAAATTTCGGATAGTAAGGCGTCAGGCGTTCGTCAATATGTGCACAGGCTGCGTCCATATCTTTGGATTGTTCGAACTCTTTGTCCTTATAGATGCGTTCTTCGATAAATATCTTTTCGAGCGAAGCAAAGTGCAACGCTTCCAATATTTCGTTTTTCTTGATTTCCAGTTCCTGTTTTAGCAGATCCAGCGTGTTGTCTGCCGACTTTCTCAGAACTTTGCTGACAGTGAGGAAATGAGGTTTGCTGTCATCAATCACGCAGCAGTTGGGTGAGATACTTACTTCGCAATCGGTGAATGCGTACAATGCATCGATTGTTTTGTCCGATGATGTACCAGGTGCCAAATGCACTAATATTTCTACGTTGGCAGCTGTGTTGTCGTCTACCTTGCGAATTTTGATTTTTCCTTTATCAACTGCTTTCAGGATAGAATCGATTACTGTTGAAGTGGTCTTCCCATAAGGGATCTCTGTAATTGCAAGTGTTTTGTTATCAATCTTGTTGATCTTGGCACGTATTTTCACTGCTCCGCCACGTTCTCCGTCGTTGTATTTGGCTACGTCGATTGAGCCACCTGTCTGGAAATCGGGATACAATTGGAATTCTTCCCCACGTAGATAGCTGATGGAAGCATCACAAAGTTCGTTGAAGTTATGCGGCAATATCTTGGAAGAAAGTCCGACAGCGATACCTTCCACTCCCTGTGCCAGTAACAATGGGAATTTCACAGGAAGAGTGACTGGTTCCTTATTTCGTCCGTCATAAGACAATTTCCATTCGGTAGTTTTGGGATTGAAGACAACATCTAGCGCAAACTTGGATAAACGTGCCTCGATATAACGGGGAGCAGCAGCACCGTCTCCGGTGAGAATATTACCCCAGTTACCCTGACAGTCAATCAACAGGTCTTTCTGTCCCAACTGTACCAGGGCATCCCCGATAGAAGCATCCCCATGAGGGTGGAACTGCATGGTGTGTCCCACAATATTTGCCACTTTATTATACCGTCCGTCATCCAGACGTTTCATAGAATGCAGGATACGACGTTGTACAGGCTTTAAACCGTCATTGATGTGAGGTACGGCACGTTCCAGAATAACATATGAAGCATAGTCCAGAAACCAATTCTGGTACATGCCTGTTAACTGATGTTTTACGCTTTCGTCCCGCGCGTCCGTCGGTTTGTAGTCTGAATGTTCTTCCGTTATCTCGTTGATTTCGTCACTCATAAAATTCGTATATACTATAATTTTAACGCATACGCACGCAAAAATACAAAAATAAAAGAGATTTCGATGAAAAACGATGAATATTCCGTGTGTTAAAAGGGTATAAATCAGCTTTACGGAAGGAAAACAGAAAGGCATATCTTATCAAAGACATGCCTTTCTGTAAAATTATAACCTGATGAAAAAACGAGAAATGGGGACATGATTTAAACCCGTATTTCCCAACCTTTTTCGTACTCTCTTCCCCAAAGCTTATTGGCTTCCAAATCGTTAAGAATTCGTCCGCTTCCCGGATCAATCTGTAATGAATGTCCAACACGTTGGGCAATGTTACCTAATTGTACTAACTGGGTACTGATACAGGCGTCTACAATTCCGGAATTTAACTTTGTTCCTTTACGAATGGCATCAAACCAGTTTCGGAAGTGGAAGGCATCCAACTTTTCGGATGGATTCAACAGATTGCCGGTCTCAAATTTTAAATCACTTTTTACCTCTTTAATTGTTTTCCCTTTTATATCTGCAATTTTATATTCATTGCCACCGCCAATGAAGAGAGTTCCGGTTTCTCCATAAAATGCGGTTCCTACTCCATATCCGTCTACCGGCATCGTATTACAACTACGTCCTTCCCATGAAAAAGATGCTTCGTCGCCAAATTGGAAGGTGATAAGTTGTGTGTCAGGAGTTTGCCAGTCGTCTTGAAAACGATACCGACCTCCGATAGAATCAACCTTTGTAGGATAATCCACACCTACCCCCCAACGGAGCATATCAACAAAGTGAGTTCCATTGTTGAGTGCTTCACCTGTTCCCCAGTTCCAAAACCAATGCCAGTTATAATGGATGAAATTATCTTTGAAATCTGCAACACGTGGGGCAGGACCTTGCCATAAATCCCAATCCAGATAATCAGGTACAGGAACAACTTTCCCTGTTCCAATGGAAGGGCGATTATTGACATACCAAGATTTGGCATATCTCACTTTTCCGATAGAACCGGATTTTATTTCTTCCATAGCTTTAATTACATTGGGAAAGGAACGGCGTTGGTTACCCACTTGAACAATCCGGTTATATTTCAAAGTGGCTCGAACCAACATTTCATTTTCTGCCGGATTATGACTGGTCGGTTTTTCCAGATAAACATGCTTTCCAGCCTGCATAGCCATAATGGCTGCTTTGGCATGCCAATGGTCAGGGGTAGCAATCACCACTGCTTCAAAATCGTTTGACTCTAACATTTTACGAATGTCTTTTTCTCCTTTGGGAGTACGTCCGGTAATTTTGTGGATAGCAGCCTGACATTTTTCTAATGCTCTTGAGTCTACATCACAGATGTAAGTAACTTCACAATCTGGTAGTTTGGCAAATCCTTGCGCCAAGGCCTTACCTCTCGAATTCACTCCAATGACTCCGATGCGTATTTTTTCGTTAGCTCCCAGAATATCTTGATAACGGCTTGAACCGAATCCTGGAAGTATGCTTCCTAATGAAAGCGCAGCTGTACCTGCTACTGTTTTTTTGATGAAATCTCTTCTTGTTGTCATAGTATCTATTTTTCTCCAAAATTAGGTTATTATTAGAATATGTGAATGAGTATTTCCGTCAATTCTCCTTCAAAAAACGTCAATCTCTTATTTTTTTCTTCGGAAAAGGTGGATTGAGAATGTTATGATTCCTCGGGGAATCCATAATATAAGATAGATGAAAAAACTAATCACGATGACATATCCGATTTGGGATACTATTTCAATCCATGGGCGGGAATAGACAATGATTGCAATAACATTGATGACAAATGCAAGCAGGAAACTTAGAAGGTAGATGTTCCTTTCTTGTTTTAACTTTTTTGATGTGATAATAATATCTTTCATGGTTTAGAATTTCATATAAGGTATTTTATATTCGTCGGGGAAGAGGATGTGACGTTGCTCATCCATTGCCTGATTTCCAAGTAAGCAAAGGACTGTAGAACAGTAAGCCTCTTCTACTATATTCTGTGCTTTCTCTCCAGTAATGCACGATTGACAGAAGGAGGACAGAATGATATCTGAACCGTCTTTATCTGCTCCGATCATACTTAATCCACTGTTAACGTGAATATCTCCGTCAATAATGAAATGTGGAGTGTATTCCATTTTCGTTTCCGGTCGCCAGCTGGGGCCTGCCGTTGGGATGGCGGCAAAAACTTTGTCTTTTACCTGATCGATTAATTGGCGGATACCCGAAGTAGAATGATCTTCTTCCAGGTAATAAATACCTTTAGCCATTTCCATCGTACCTTTGTGACCTAGAATCTGATCTTCCATACCATTGAACTTATTGGAAATCAAAGATTCATAGGCAATCTTGGTTCCATCGGAATATCGGTAAGTCACATTTACACTATCGTATACTTCACGACCGTCTTTCCAGTAAACAATATCACCCATTCCCATGATACTTACCGGTATTCTTTTAGCTGCCCAGTTACATACTTCCAATTGATGGCAAGCCAGTTCAGTCATTAGTCCACCCGAACTTTCTTTATATAATCTCCAATTGATTTTGCGCTCCAATTCCGGTGAAGGTACAGGACGACGCCAGTCTGCATTTCTGAACCAATGGCAGCGCATTCCTACCACATCTCCGATCAGTCCGGAATGAATCATTTGCATCCCTTTGATATACTTCTCGTCATACATTCGTTGCATACAAAAGTAGAGGACTTGATTGGTCTCTTGATATGCATCGTAAATTGCCTTGCATTCTTCTAAAGTACGTGCCATTGCTTTTTCGCAGAAAACATGTTTGCCTGCAGCCAAAGCATCCAGTACAATGGGGGCGTGCCAGTTTAGTGGTGTGGATATGATGACTCCATCGATATCTTTCGATTCCAGCAGCTTACGGTAGTCTGTATAGGACTTGGCATCCGGGCAAAGCTCCAATGCCTGCTGAAGATTGGGAGCATAATTATCACATACGGCAACAATTTGCGCGTGTGGAATTTCTTTGAGGTTATGAATGTGGTATTGTCCTCTGGAACCAGTGCCAATTAAAGCGATTCGTGCTTTTTCATGCTTGATCTCTTTTAGCTTTTCAGGGGTACAGGAAGTAAGCCAGGGAGTGGTCGCTAATAAAGCGGTCCCTCCGGCAACATATCCCAGGCTTTTTATAAATTGTCTGAGTCCTAAGTCTACTCCTTTTTCTTTATGTTCTTTCATATTATAAGTCATATATGGTTGCTTGTATATTTTTAAAATTCTCAGTGAGTAATAGTTGTTGTTCTTTATTCGCGATCATCCATACGGTACTTAGAATTTCAGCCTCTAACGGATCTGTAGATATGATAGAGCTTGCTTTTCGTTGTTCATTTAATAGACCCGTAAGTGGATTCATAATGTGTCCGGTATATTGAAGCGTATTACCGGAAGTGGATAATGTTGTATTTTTAAGATCGAATTCATTTAAAAGAGACTGATTATAAGGATTCAGAAAACTTACTCTCCAACTGTCTCCATAAGGATGATGTCCCATGCCCAAAATGGAGCTATTACCGAAATTGACAAATGCATGGTTGATGTTCTCTTGTTCTATGAGTTTTTTGATTTTCTTCAAAGCATACCCTTTGGCAAAACCTCCAAAGTCGAGTGAAATATCAGGAGATATAAAGGAGATACATGAATGTTCATGAAGTTGTATTTTGGAGAAGTCTTTTAATGTAATGTCGAATAAGTGTGAAGTGGTCTCATAATAGTATGAGCAAAGCTGTAAGATTGATTCCATCTCTTTGCTGATTTGAATCTTGCTTTGATAAGTATGACTATTAATCTTGGAAACTTCACTATGAGGATCAAAACGATTTAATATCTTATCCAATCGCTCCAGCTCATTGATGATATGAGTCCAAAGTCCGTTTAAACGTTCTGCATTAGAATGAATAAGCAAAATATCGAATCGTGTCCCCATGATATGAGGAATGAAGCCATGAAACATGGCTTCATCTTTATAATATTTACATCCTGTTTCTAACACCTATTATTTTATTTATTTTCTTTCTTTTCTTTCTTTGCCATTTCTACAGCAGTTGTAGTAATGTAATATTTGGTTAATGTATTTTCGTTCTCCCATTTCGGGATGTTTTTGTTACGTATATAATGCAGAAAAGCTTTTGCTACTTTACTGAAATGCTCTTCATGTCCTAGTCTGTATTCCTGTGGAATATCAATAAGGTAAGTTCCATTCTTTTTGTTTTTGACAGATAAGAACGGATAAGTTATTTGAAGTTGCTCCACTGTTTTTTGTAATTGAACTTCAAATGTCCGATTGTCAATGTCCGGTTCTTTCTGTATATATAGCTCTTTTACAAATCCATTCTTTTCATCTTGAACGATTTTTAAAGTGGCTTTGCTCCCTTTTTTTATGGAAGTAAATGTGTCTCCTCCGTTAGTGGGTGGAGTATAATTCCATGTGACTTTCATTCCTATGTGAATGCCTTTAATTGTAAAATTTAATGTTCCATTTGCTAATACTTCCAATTTGTTATTCTTTATATGTTTATCAAGATAAGAAGGAAAAGAATTCATTTGAGTTGATTGGCTGAACTCTGGTAGTGTGATTGAAGTGGGCCAGTGTGTAGCTTTAGTTACTTTTACATCCGACAAATAGTGGATAGCTTTGTCCGGAAAACACTGCCATTGTACCAGATCAATAAGGTGAGTGGTTACATCAGCAATACCTTCACCCTGTTGCGCTGTATCGTAATACCAGGCTGGTCTGATCAAAGGTTTACCGGATACATTTTTGAAGAAGTGATGAACGCTTTCCATAGTGATAGAAGGATTTTCCGGTGAACCTTGTAACAGTTCACCGAACAGCTCCTTTTTTTGTAATAGTTCTTTTTCTATGATGTTGAGAATATCATATCGTTCTGTCATCAAATCATATAAAAGAAGATCTTTTTCTTTTGCCAATAGGTAAGCCTCAACCAGTAAGTTGAAATCTTGTTGAGTGATAGCTAAAGGCTTGTCCGAAAGAACATTGTATCCTGCTTTGATAGACTCTATTATATAGTGTGTCTTTTTTTGATTGTTTCCTGCTAGAACAACAACACCCCCTCTCTGTTCGGCGAGCATTCGGGAAAAATAATCATCTCCTTTATGTACCTGACATACCCACGAGGTGGGGGCCTCTGCACGCTGATTGTAAGAATTGATACTTTCCATATATTGGTTAAGACCTGTTCCTTCAGGAGCATATATGTAAATTGTATCACTGATATCTTTCAGCGTGTCTTTTTGGAGTAAGCTGGCGTGAAAATGTCCCGGATCGAGAACGGTTAATTTTATTTTGTGAGCTCTGTTGGTGTCTGCTTCATTGACAGTCCGTTTTTTAGATAAAGAGCATGAAGCAACCGCCAATGAAAGCACTAAAAAAACGATGTTGTTGTATATGAGTTTCATTCTTTATTCTTACTTGTAAGCTTTAATTAACTTCTGTGCATCTTTCCAACCTTTTTGGTAAGCCTCTTTCAATGTAATAATTTTTCCATCTTGCTCTTTACTCATATTAGAAGCTTTCATAAAAGTGAATATTTCAATTGTTTCTTCTTTTGAAATAGGTGCAACTCTGGTTTGGAAGAATGTTAGGATTTGTTTAAGGAGTGCTTTATATCCTTGATATCCTCCAACGGTTACCGTACCTTTAGACGTAAAGGCTGTACCTCCATAAATCTGCGGTCCTTTGGTGATTCCCCGGAATGTGCCGATTCTTCCATCTTTCCAGCATCCCACTACAACATCTCCTCTGTCGGATGACATACGGTTGACAGATTTACATCCTGTACCCATAATAGTGTACAGAGTTTCGACCCCATGGATTCCATAAAAACCGAAATCTGGATGAGTAGGTTCCACTTTATGTGGGGAATAACAGTCTGCTCCTAAGATTTTACCTAATTCATCATTCCTCAATTTTTGATTTTGAGGGGTAAAACGCAGGGCAGAGGATGAAAAGATTGGTATGTTATATTTTTCTGCCATCTCATAGATAGCGATAGCCTCTCCTAATGTAGCTCCGATAGGTTTGTCTATGTAACAAATCTTGCCAGCCTTGAAGACTTCTATAGCCTGTTCAAGATGAAGCCGTCCGTCATTTGTTTCCAGAAGCACGCAATCTACTTTATCCAATAAGTCTGCTATAGAAGAGACGATTTCTACTCCATGAGCCTTAACTTTTTCAATATATTCGGGAATACGTTTATAGCTGGATTGAATTGTTTTAGAACCATACGGGTAAGCGGCTACTACCCGGAACCCTTTAGAAAAAGTCTCGTCTGAGCCGCTATTGATCAATTCTGTAAAAGCGGTAGAATGGGAAGTGTCCAAACCGATAATCCCTATTTTCATGTTTTTTTGTGCGTATATACTGGTACTGATTATCAGTAATACAAAGAAAAAAGTAATTTTGTTTTTCATGATTGGTTATAGATTTATTTGTTCTGCACTTTCGGCGTCCAAATATAATGAAGATTTTTCTTTTCTTCGTAATATACTTGCCGGACATTTTTTTGAAATTTCACCATAAATAGCTTGATATACTGCATGGGCCTTATTTTTAAAAGGTACAATACAAAACATCCATTCAGCTTCTAGCAAGGCAGGGATTGTTAGTGTCAATGCTTCTTTGGGTACTAAATCCAGTCTTTCGAAGCATTTCTCGTTGACTTGCTGTTGACGGCATATTGGATCGAGTTTCACGATTTTTACCAGTTTGGGATCATTGAAATCTGCTACATCCGGATCATTGAAGGCAATGTGTCCATTTTCTCCGATACCCAGACAGACAATGTCTACCGGATATTTGGTAAGTAGATTAGCATATCGTTTACATTCTTCTTCAAGACTTTTTGCACGCCCATTCAGGTAGTTTACTTTCTTGAAAGGAACTTTGTCAAAGATACGGTCACGGAGGAAATGACCGAAACTTTGTGGTGCGTCCGGATGAATACCGATGTATTCATCCATGTGGAAGGCATTAATTTTTGTCCAGTCGATTCGTTTATCCTGAACTAGATGATTTAAGAATTCATTTTGTGAGGGAGCGGCAGCAAAAACCATATTGATTTCAGCCTTTTCTTCCAAGAGTTTACAGATTCTATCAGCTACTTCTTTTGCCGCTTCGCTACCCATCTGTTGAAGAGTGGGATAAATCTTAACGGTCAGCAGTTCTTGTTGAAATACTTTGGTTGCTGATTCATTTACTATAGATAACATGACCTTCTGATATTGTGTTAATAATATGAATTTGATTGTCGAAAATGACGATATCGGCATCTTTGCCTACTTCTAGGGAACCTTTTGATGAATCTATGCGTAAGATACGGGCGGGGGTAAGTGTTATCATGCGAATAGCGTCGGTGAGGGGGACGTCAGCTAATTGTATCATAGTTCTGACCAAACGGTCGGTAGTGGCTACACTACCTGCAAAAGCTGAACGGTCCGGCATTTTTGCAACTCCGTCTTCAATTATCACTTTCTGACCATTAGTCAGACTTCCTAGAATGGATTCTCCATCCGGCATTCCTGCCCCTCGCATCGCGTCGGTGCAAAGTGCAGTTTTATCGGGTCCTTTGAATTTATAAACAAACTGAAGAAGCGGTTTGGGGAGATGTATACCGTCAGCGATGATTTCGACTGTTATATCATCAATCAAATAGGCAGCTTCCACTACTCCTGCATATCGAAAAGCATTTCTGCGTGTTACAGATGACATGGCCGAATATAAGTGAGTAACATGGGTATATCCGGCTTTGTATGCTTTTTCCACTTCTTCATAGATTGCGTTGGTGTGTGCGATGGAAGGGAGAATATGCTGCTTTTGCAACTCTTCCCCCATTTCAATAGACCCTTCTAGTTCTGGAGCAACGCTCCAACGTACAATATCCTGTGAAGTATTTATAATTTGCTTATATTCCTTCGGACATGGTTTTTTGAGATAATTAGGATCTTGTGCTCCACATTGGGAGGGTGAAAAATAGGGACCTTCAAGATGTAGCCCTATGAATTTAGCACCTTTATTGTTGAGGCTTTTTGCTTTTTGGTAAGTGATAAAAGTGTTCATTAACTCTTCATCACTACAAGTCAACGTTGTAGGTACCATAGCTGTTGTTCCGTACTTCGCATGAGCTTCTGCGATTTTTAGAAATGCTTCCACTGTTCCGTCCATAAAGTCATGTCCACCTCCCCCGTGAATATGCATATCAATAAAACCGGGAGATACATATTGCTGTTTCGCATCTATTATTTGATCGTCCGGGTTTATCTCGAGCATTTTATTGGTAACGATTTGTTCAATCTTTCCATTTATGCAGATCAATGCTTTACCGGTTTCTATACGGTCAGGAAAGATGAGTTGTCCATTTATAATGATTAATCTCTTCATTTTATGTTGTTTGAGGTTTATTCATTTGTTTTTTATTTCCATGAAGTAATCTTGTGTCCTTTAACTGCGAAGAATACAAGATAAAGGAAGCAGGGGATTAATACCCAGTAACCGATACGTAAATCGTATATTTCAGCAAAATGGCCGTAAACTAACGGTAGGATCGCATTTCCACAAAGTCCCATGATTAGTAGTGAAGAACCTGTTTTGGTAAATTTTCCTAATCCATGAATGGATAATGGCCAGATACCTGCATAAATTAGTGCATTGGGAAAGCCTAGTGCATTGAGAAAAAAAATGGAGGCATTGGCTTGGTGTCCGAAAAGAGTTACATTAAAGTCGGCCAATACAACTCCGAGTGAAAGGAATAATCCTGATATTGTACATATAATCAGTGCATTCTTCTGTGAGATATATTTCGGGATTACAATGATTCCCAATATATAACCAATCATTGTACATGCCAAAGTATATGAGGGAAATGCTTTTGCTTCCAGTAAATCCATACCCATAGAATTGGCATAATTGATAATCGTGTCAATGGCTATAACTTGTGTTCCTACGTGAAAGAAGATAGCTAGTGCCCCTAAGATGAGGTATGGAAAACCAAAAATGTTTTTCTGACTACTATGTCCGCTGTCTTTGTCGGCTGTTGCATTCTGTTTATCCGTATTAATTTCCGGTAAGACAGAATAACGGATACCGATTCCGGCTAATAAAAGTAGTACTCCTAGTATGGCGTACGGAACGATGACACGCTGTATCAGTTCGTCAAGCATGGCATTTTGGGTAGTTGCATCCAATGTGCCAGATTCTATCAGAGCAAAAAAATCACTGTCATCTGCTTTTAGAATCAGTGCTGCGAAAATGAGAGGAGAGATGATTCCGGCAAATTTATTACATATACCCATGATGCTGATACGTCGGGCAGCACTGTCAATCGGACCGATAATTGTCACGTACGGATTAGCTGCTGTTTGCAGGATTGCCAGACCTGTTCCTATGGAGAACAAACCGATCAGAAAGATTTCGAATTGTCGGGCTAAAGCAGCCGGAACGAATATGAAAGCTCCCAATGCGGTTAACATAAAGCCGTACATAATTCCTCGTTTGAAGCCTACTTTCTTTAACAATATTCCTGAAGGAACTGCCATTACAAAATAGGCAATGTAGAAAGCAAATGCTACAAAGTAGGATTCGAAATGTGTAAGTTCACAAGATATACGGAAATAAGGAATGAGTATGGAGTTGACCCAAGATATAAATCCAAAAATAAAGAACATTCCGGCAAGAATGCCTATTGAGATGTAGTAGGTCTTTTTATTTGAGGTATTATTGTTTTCCATTATTATAGATAAATTAGTTTACAGGTTTTTCTTATTTTCTATTTGCAAAGTTAGGAATGTAGAAGTGATGTTTTTAGAAGAAAAGCGAAAAGCTATATTCAAAAAACGTATTCTTATTGAAACAATTTCTCATTTTTTTAATTGACTATTTAAAAAATATATGATGTCATTGATATAATTAGTGGCAATATAATTATATTGTGCATGTCCTTTGCCTTCCAATATTTGGAGTTTGGAAATTGTGTCACCTATATTTTTCATCCGTTGTTGGATGGCATGTCCGTATTCAACACTGATAACATCATCACAGTCTCCATGAAATGTGAGAATAGGAGGTGTGTGGGGGGAGATCATATTTGGATTTTCCATAGCTCCCCAAAGATTAATAACTCCTTTTATCTTAATGAATGTAGGACATTCTACATAGGTTGTATGAAGAGCGGTTATTGCCCCAGCAGAGCCACCGCAAAGAAACACAGAATGAATATTCAGGTTGTATTTCGTGGCATTTGTTTTCAGCCATTCCAATGCACTTATTGCATCCAAAGAAGCGTTCTTTATAGATTGTCTGATAAGTGGATGAAATTTGTAATTGACAGGTATTCCGTTTTTCATTTGCGATTCACATGATATCCCTTTACGATGATGATATTTCATTGTGAGATAATAGTTTATTGAGATAACGGCAAATCCTCTTTGAACAATAGCTTTGCAAATAGGATTAAGCCCGTTAACTTCCACTTTATCTCCTCCAGTAAATCCTCCTCCATGTATGAATACAAAAACGGGGAATCCTTTTTCTGGTTTTTTTTTATCGGGTAGGTAAAGATCTAACAGTCTGTCGGAAGAATGGTCGTTGGGAGAAAACTTTTTTCTTTGCAGGCCGTAGCGGACATCTTTGATGACTGTATAAGTTTGAGGTGTTCCCTGCTGTTTTTCCGGTACTTCAGCTTTTGCCATAGACAAAAATGCCAATAAAAAACTGAATATACATAATATTGCTTTTAAATAGCGATTCATAATGGATTTGTTAATATAATCTTGATTTACTGTTTTTCTAGCGTGAAATTTTTCTGTAATCTAATATCGCGGGAAGATGCTCCAATCTGTATTGTAAAAGTGCCGGGATCTGCTTTCCAGCCTTTATTCTTAATATCATAATATTGTAGTGCGCGCTTAGTTAGTTTTATCGTTACTCTTTGAGATTCTCCGGGTTGTAACGCCACTTTTTCAAATCCTTTTAATTCTTTGACCGGACGTTGAACACTACATTCCGGTTGATGTACATATAGCTGTGCAATTTCCTGACCATATCGCTTACCGGCGTTGCTGACAGTGAAAGAAACTTTGAATGTCTCATCTGCTTCATTCCATATCGGGCTCATTTCCAGATTTGAATATTCGAATGAAGTGTAAGATAGACCGAAACCGAATTCAAATTGGGGTTGTATTTGGTATGTATCAAAGTAACGGTATCCTACCATGATTCCTTCTTTGAACCGGACGGTGTCTTTTTTTCCAGGATATTCTCCAAAAATATGATCTGGCATATCTTCTAGTTTTTTACACCAAGTTGTGGTCAGTTTGCCGGAAGGATTAACTTCTCCTAATAAATTGCGTGCTAGTGCATTTCCACCTTCCATTCCTGTAAAGCTGCTGTAAAGTAATGCTGGAACTCGTTTTTGCCATTCCCCAAGCTCTATTGGACTTCCACTCGTTAATATCACTATTGTATTAGGATTCACTTCAGTAATTCCATTTATCAGTTTATCCTGTTGGTATGGTAATTTAAGATTGGGTTTGTCGTAGCCTTCACAGTCTGAACCATTCTCGTGATTAAGTCCTCCTACATAAATGACTAGATCTGCATTAGAAGCAACAGAAATAGCTTCTTTGTATAGAATCGGGTCGAATTCATCAAATTCGTTGGTAAACCAGTGACCTATAGGATATACTTTATGGTTGAGTTTATAGCCGGGAGCGTATTCAAGCTCGACTTTTCCATTGAAATGTTTGCGTATTCCTTCTAAAGGAGTAATCTCATATTTCGGCTTTAATTTGGTACTTCCACCACCACCAGCGAATTTTTCTGTGGCATTGGCTCCTATGACTGCAACCTTCTTGTAAAGTGAAAGATTCAGAGGTAATATATTATTGGAATTTTGCAATAGAATATATGATTCATCTGCTATTTTTAAAGCTGCTTTCCGGTGGGCAGGAGTAGCAAGTTTGGCCGCCATACCAGTAGTGTCATGGGAGGCTTTTCCTATGATATTTAACCGAAGCATTAATTTTAATATATTACGAACCTTTTGATTAATAGCTTCTTCTGGAACTTCTCTGTTTTTTACTTTCTCCAATAAAGGGTTGGCTAGATAATATTCTTCAAAAGCATATTTTTTATTTCGCTTGATTTCTGTTCCCATTTCAACATCCATTCCGCACATTGCTGTATGAACTGTGCTATGCACGGCGTTCCAGTCGGATACTACCATTCCGTCAAAACCAAGTTCCTTCCGTAGTATAGTATCGAGTAGGTAGGGATTTTCCGTACACCATAGTCCACGTACTTTATTGTAAGCTGCCATTACAGATAGAGCACCTCCTTTTTGAATGGCTGCTTCAAAAGCTGGTAGATAAATTTCGTGTAGAGCTCGTTCGCCTACTTCGGCACTGACTTTATACTGGTTGAACGCCTGACTGTTGAGCGCAAAATGTTTAACGCAAGAAGCTACCCCTTGCGATTGTACTCCTTGTATATATGGAATAGCAAGTTCACCGCTTAAAAAAGGATCTTCACTGAAATATTCCCAGTTCCTTCCATTTTGCAAAGAGCGGTGGATGTTTACTCCGGGAGCCAGGCTTACATGTTTGCCGCGTGCTTTACACTCTGCTCCAAGAACTTCTCCGTATAGTTTTGCCAGGTCCCGATTCCACGTGGAGGCTAATGCTGTAAGAGCTGGTAGGTAAGTACATGAATCATTATTCCATTCTGCAGAAGTCCATCCGTTGGGAATAACTTCGTGACGTACTCCATGCGGACCGTCGGAATATTGAAGGTCAGGAATTCCTAGTCGGGGCACTCCACCGCTTGAGAACATTGTATTGCCATGTAACATTCCTATTTTTTCTTCTAAGGTCATAGTTGATAAAAGATTCTCGACTTGTTTATTCTCACAGGAAGATTTACTTCCTGTGAGACATGATGACAAAAAAACGAGAATACATAAACTATATGGAATTGATTTTTTCATTTTGCCAGATTTATGTTTCAGTGACTTCTATCTTATTTTCTGCTTTCGAATTCTTGATATACTTCTGTTGGGATAGCATCTAGCCAATATGGGTCCTGTACTAATTGCTTATATAATTCTAGTGCTTCGGGATCACTTTGGAGTCGTCGGTCTGAATTTTCAGTACCTGTGTTTTCATGATTTTCCCAGATAACAGCCTTTACTCTCGGATATGCGGTTTTTATCTCGAACCATTCCCTTATCCATCGCTTGCGGTCACAACTGCCGGAATAGCCTCCTTCACTAATCATGATTGGCTTATCCGGAGAAATGGTATGGATATCCTTCATTAAAGTTAATGGATAACGTTTTTCTTCAGGGAAGGTTTCGCTTAATGAAGGAGGGTAGCAGCTGACCCCCAACCAATCTACATAAATGTCGCCCGGATAGTAATCTTTCATTTGGTTATCTGCGGTATTAGGCATGCTGACACTGTTGGGAGACCAGACAAATACATTATATGCAGTTAACCCGAGTTGTTCGGCAATGTTGTACATACGTCTCCAAGCACGTACATAGTTTTTGGTATCTCTGAAATAAGATATCCATCCACCGTTCATTTCATTCATAGGACGAAACCATATAGGGCCCATGTCCTTCACAGACTGTGCTGTGACTTCAGTGAAGTAAGCTTTGAAAAAATCGTCCAGACTACCTTGGGCAATAGGAGCTGATTTGGTAGGGGGAGTCCATCCATAAAGGAAGATACGTGATTTTCCATTGAAGTTTTTACTCCAGTATTTTTCTCTTGCATCTTGCATTTCTGCAAAATTTCGTCCTTGCTCCATATTCTGATACCATAACATAATGGATAGCTGTTTCCCGACCATTTTTTCGAATAAGGTTACCGCACATGCATCAGTAATTCCTTCTCTGTCTTCTGGATCATAAGCATATAATGGGCAGAAAGCACCATGGTAACAACCGTTTTTGGGAACGTATTTAGGATCTGTTTTATATTCTCCCATAACTTTGATTTCATCAATAGCTATTATAACTCTTTCTCCAGAAGGAGGGACTAGAACTACTTTTACATATCTGCATTCTGCTTTATTTACAGGGATAGAACTCCAAACATGTTCTGTAGGTTCAGTAGAAGTAAAGGTCGTACTGTTAGGGGCTTTTGTCCATGATTGATTATCTTTGCTGTAAGCTAAGGTGGCTTGTGAGGGTAGTTTCATACTGTAAAGTTGGTCTGCGACGGCATGTATGGCAACTTCTTCGATTGTTCTTAAAGAGCCAAGATCTATCACTACCTCTACTGTTTGATTTTCCCAACTAACAATGCAATCTTTAGGACTAGTTCCGCCAATCTCTTCATCTGTCAGTTTACTTCCGGTGCTCCAAGGAGTAATCGGGTATTGATCTTGAAAGTTTTTGTGTGCCGTAGCATTCACTTTATAAAATTTACCGGCAGCGAAGTTGACTTTAGTTTGTACAATGGGCTCATCCGGTTGATCAGGATTAAAGGTTACTTCTCCTGATTGGTAATCTTCAGCGTTGCAGGAAGCTAACGAGAGAATAAAAGCTGTAAAAATTATATTTTTGAGTCTCATATTTCTTGTTTTTCTGATTAATAATTACTGGTCAATGCAATCATATTGTTTGCAAGCGACATATCCGTTAGCAAACATAAAGTAGGCATATAGGTAATAACCGTCTTTGGAGGCTCTGAGAACTACATCACTGGCTCCTTCTATATTCTGACCGTCATTTGCTATTCCACCGTATATTTTTGTTTCACAGATTTCGATAGGGGTGGCTAGAGACTGCGTACTTAAATCATACATATAGGCGATGTCACTTCCTGTTACAGCCCATGTGAAACCATTGACTATTGTATGGGCAACGTATGGAATATTGTTAAATTCAATGTAATCTACAGCAGTGACAGGCCCGTTAATTGAAGACGGTATTTCTTTTTTGGCTTTTATTGTATTGTCAGCGCCATTAAACCAGAGAAAATAACGTTTTTGATCTACATCATATTTGGCATAGCTAGCCAAAAAGTAATCGCTTTCTGTATTGCTTGGATTGGTGTAGATAACATCTGCTTGTTTGAACCAGGTACTGTTAACAAGAGATTTCATTTCAATAAATGTCGGAATTTGAGATTGCAGTACGCCGTTTACTACCTGCCAACGTGCGAATTGAACTTTGCTATCTTTGTAAAATACGGGGGTTGTAATGAGTGCGTCTTTATCCAGGTTACCTTGGATTGAGATGGACCATCCGAATCTTTCAGATCCTGCCGTGACAGCTTTATAATCGATATATTTTTGAAATTGTCCGTTGATACCATTGGCTTTCCATACAGTAAACATCGTTGTACCATTAGGGGTATAATTACAAATAAGTATATTATTTGCATTGTCTGATGTCATGTAATAATTTCCAAAATCTCCTGTAACGGTGGTACTTATATCCATTTTACCAACAACTTCTCCTGATTGATTATTTAGGCAGATGGCTTCCCCATTGCCTCTTTCATTGATAATGACATAATCGTCAAGAATACCTAAACTAGTTACTTTATTTTTACTTGTAATTCCAATTTCAGATAATTTCTTTGCCCATAATAACTTACCACTGTTGGCACGAATGCCGGCTGCAATCTTATCAGGAACATTTTTTTTAATTGTATAGGTCAGGAAATCTTTTCCGTTTTGGGCTACTACTTTTACAGTTTGTTCTTGATCGTAATTTAAAGCCATATTTTGAAGATCGGGAGTACAAGTTGCTCCATGTGCTAATGTTATCTCAGCCACCTGTTCTCCAATGTCTGCTATAGAAATAATAGAAATAATATGGTTCTTTTCATCAATTACCCCAGTAAGTCCTTTTGACGGAATGCTAAAGCGGTCTATAGTACATGCGTCGTTTTTCCGGATTTCAGCTATGATTTTATATTTTTGGCTGGTATTTGTTGTTTGATTTTTTACTGTAATATAGCAATCTTTTGTCAGGTCGAAATATCCCATTGCTGGAGATATAATGACATTATTATCTACTTTAGCACTTAACTTTACTTTTTGTAGACATTCATATGGTAATATATTATCTGATAACTTTGGATAATTATACGGAAAGACAATAGTTATAATTTGATTGGCATAGTCAATCTCACCGGGAAAATTATTTTCCGTACTATACTCATAAGGGAACGAAGCTGTGACACTATTGATTCCGTAACGTTTTTCTGTATTGCTCGTTTCTTCGGGGCTATGGCAGGCACTGATTCCTGCGAAGAAAAGGATCAGAACGATAAATGATATTATATTGTTTCTCATAATTATACTATTTGGGTTATTTCCATTCGTCATATTGTTGAATCAGAGGATTGTCTTTTAATTCTGCTGCCGGAACTGGCAATACGTATTGTTTTTTTATAAATTTTCGGTCTTCTCCATCGCAATCTACGTATTCGTAGGTATTGGAACTTCCGGTAATTTTCAATCCATGTACACGATAATTATTATACTCTATATGAGCAAGTTCCCAACGGCGCATATCCCAAAATAGGTGTCCTTCGTAGGCTAGTTCTATTTTGCGCTCATTTCTATAATCTTTAAACCATTCTTCTCCTGTTGATAATTTCTTTGGCAGATTGACACTTTTACGTTTTCGTACTTCATTCATAGCAGATTGTGCCTCTCCAATTTTATTTAGTCGATAGGCTGCTTCCGCTTTGTTTAATAAAATTTCGGCATATCGGATTTCCACCCAGGGTTGAGAACTTTTGGTGTTTTCAATATCTGTTAATTTTTCATCCATAAGTTTTCTTAAGAAATATCCGGTTGTTGTTTTTCCATAAGTGTACACTTGCTCCCTATACGGAATGAAAACCCCGTTAGTTCCGTCAATGCTGCAATCCATAGTTTTACCTTTCCATACAGAACCGCGATAAATAATAGTTGCATGAAAGCGTGGTTCCAGTTTATCATAGGGTGGCGTTTCTGTTGTAGAACCGTGCCATGTCGACCAGTCTACTTTTTTCCCATCTTTGGTTTCATACGCTTCCACCATTTCCTGAGTTGGAGTTCCCGGTGAGGCCTTTTCATAGCCATCACATGCCGGTACATAAAATTGGTCAAAGGTGTGATTAGGACCGTTTTGCTTGTTATAATCAAACTCTAGGATTGCTTCCTTATTGTTTCCTTTCCAAGCATCTTTGTAGTCATCCATTAAATCGTATATATTTAACTTGATAACTTCATTCGCTGCATCGTAAGCATCTTGCCAGCGTTTGGCATACAACATTGCTCTTGATTTAAAAGCATAAGCAGCTCCTTTGGTTATGCGGCCTTGATTATTGCTGTTCCATTCTTCGGGAAGATATTTAGCAGCGAAATCTAAGTCATCAGCTATAAATTGCCAAGTCTCTTCGGCACTGCTGCGGGCTTTGCCGCCAACCGTCGGTAATGCATCGTATAGTATTACTCCTCCGTGACGTTTAGCTAACTGAAAATATATAAATGCTCGGAAAAAACGAGCTTGTGCTTCCCAAATGTTATTTTGGTCATTAGAGAAAGTAGAATATTCTTTTTGCATTGTTAGAAATTGATTTACAAGGCGTATATGTTCGTAAGCAGATCCGGAAACACCTGCCCATATGCTGTATGAACAGCTTTCTGGAGAGATCATATTGGGATCCAATACATAATTATTCGGAATTCCGGCTCTGGCACCTATGGCATAGGAACCGTATTTTAGTGTTTCAGTCAGACTTTCAGTCAAACTTCCGGCGAACTGAACGTCACCAAATTGTCCATATTGGTGTAGGTATGGATAGAAGCTATTGATGTATTTGTCAACTGAAGCTTCGTCTTGCCAAACGATTTCGTCACTGACTGTTGATGTCTGTTTTACTCCGTCAAGCCAATCATTGCAGGAACATAGAGTAAAAGCTGACATTAGCATTAAGTATGTATATGTTGATAATCTTTTCATATGAGTGTTTTTAGAAAGTTACTTTTAATCCCAATGTGTAAGTTCTTTGTTGTGGATAATAACCATTGTTGACAGCAGGAGATTCTGGATCAATATTGTACTTGGATACCGCACTCCAAGTGAATAAGTTATATCCTTCTATATAAATTCGGAGTGCCTCTATTCCAGCTGGAATTAACCATTTTTTAGGGAAGTTATAACCTATTTGTGCTGTTTTTAGCCTTGCGTAATTACCGTTGCGATACCAAAAAGTGGAAGATATACTATTATTGGTACTGCTAGGAGTAACTTCAAGACGTGGGAAGTCGGCATTCGGGTTTTCCGGTGTCCAAGCATTAGCTACCAGAAAAAGAGGTGAATTTCCTCCTTGATAGAATGGACGGCTGAAAGAAGTGGCACCTTGTACCCATTTGGAGCCTTCGGCCGTATACACTCCTGTCAAAGCGACACTACTTCCAAGTCCCCACGAAAACAATAAGTCAAAATCAAATCCTTTCCAATTGCCGAATAAATTAAATGAACCGGTATGTGTTGGTCTGGAACTTTTCCCAAAATATCCTTGGTCTTGTTCAAGAGTAATGATACCATCTCCATTTAAGTCTTTGTATTTGATATAACCGGGAATCGCTTTGCGATCTGGAAAAGTAGGAGAATCTTCGATTTCTCTTTCACTTTGAAAGAGGCCTTCAGATATACACCCGAGTTTAGTCCCGATTTGTTTTCCGGTTAATCTTTTATATTCTGGGGCATTTTCTGCATCACCTGCATATTTAAGCCATCTGCCATACGCATAAGACCAGATAAGTTTTGCTCCATAATTAAATGAACCTATTTTGTTGTAGTGCGTCAATGTCAAGTCAAATCCTTTATAATCTGCTTTGTCCACATTCCCTGTAGAAAAATAGTATTTACCCATAGAGAGAGGATAAGAACCAGTGGTTTTTGATAATTTGTCATATTCATATTTGTAGAATACATCTACTTCCACACCTAACAGTCCATTCCATAAAGTAGCATCTAGTCCAATGTTATAATTTAAACATTGTGCCCAAGTCAAATTGGGATTACCCAATACAGATGGATAGATGGATGATTGACTGGCTCCACCAATGACGACTGAGTTTGCGTTTACAGCCATTGTGTTTCTCCATTGAAATGCACTGATACCGCTAGTTGCTGTTTTGCCGATACCAGCTCTTAATTTTAAATTGGTAATCCAAGGGATGTGGAACCAGTTTTCATTACTCATTCTCCAAGCCAATGAGACACCTGGCAGGGTTACCCAACGTTTATTCATTCCTCCAAACAAATAACTGCCGTCATATCGTAATGAAGTTTCCAAATAATACTTGTCAGCGTAATTATAATTAATGCGCCCGACAAAACCGGCAACGCGGGACTGACCGCTTGCTCCATCTATTGTTGGAGCTTTATTTTCACCGTCACCTGTCAAATTGGTGATTTTTCCCAATTCATCCAACTGTAAATAATCTAATCCGTATCCGGTGGCATTAATTGAATTCGTCTTTCGTTCCCGGGTCTCGGCAAGTAACATGATACCTACTGTGTGTTTTCCGAACTGGTTGTTATAATTAACACTTGTTTGAGTTGTGATATCATATCTTTTGGATGCAGCTTCTGCCAAACTTGCCGTATTTTTTAGTACTCCATAACTTTTCTTGTAGGTAAGGTTGGTGGTGGTTGCATCAGGCATATTCATAAGCATCACTTCATAAGGTTTACTAAGCATTTTACTCATCATGTGCACCATATCATATGCGCCTTGGAATTTGATACTTAATCCTTTTAACCAAGGAGCGTCGTATGTTAAACTGAAATTGGATTGTATGTACGAATAATTTTTCTTATTATATCCGGAATCATAGATGGAACCTAGTGGAGATACTGCAGAACCTGCCGCCAAACTAGCTACATTATATTCTTTCCCTTCAAAAGTGTATGTTTCTGGCATATAGGGTACTGCCCAGATTAGTTGAAGCGGTACATTCATATAAGCGTCCGGATCTGCAGAGAAACGAGGCTCGTCTTTATCTTCTATGCGACCGGATATTCCCAAGGATAGGCTTAACCCTTTTGCAATTTTTGCATGAATGTTAGACCGAAGGTTATATCTTCTATAATTATATTTGTCGATATTACCTTTCTCTTCTAAATATCCGATTGAAGTAAAAAAGTGTATTTTATCATTACCTCCGGAAGCTGATAGATTGTGATGTTGCCGAGTACCTGTACCACACACTTTGTCATACCAATTTGTGTTTCCCCATCCATCGACACCCTCTCTCATCTTGCGAACCATTTCGGTAGTGAATATCTCACTATCTCCTTGCATAACGCGTGCTTTGTTATACCAATAAGCATACTCGGGACCATCCAGCCACCTCTGTTGTTCTGCATTTTGACTGAAACCAATAGTTCCGGTATAGGTAATAGAAACTTTTTCTGATTTTCCTTTTTTGGTTGTGACAATAAAAGCACCATTGGCATCTAAACCGTAGACTGCAACAGAAGAAGCATCTTTTAAAACAGAGATGGATTCTATTTCATTCGGGTCAATTCCATTGAAATCTTCTGCGGTTCTTCTAATGCCGTCAATTACATATACAATTCCGCTTTGGCCGCGTACGGTAAGTGCTGCTTGGTCTGAACCTGGTTGCCCGCTTGCTTGTACTGCTGCAATACCAGACACACGGGAGCCTACCATATTGCTGACACTCATCGTCGGTGCTTTAAGTATTTCTTTGCTTGAAACACTGGAGACCGCACTAGTGAGATCGGCTCGTCGTTGTGTGCCATAACCTACCACCACCACTTCTTCAAGAGAGGCAACATCATCTTTCATGGTGATATTGATTTCTCGTTTATTACTAATTTTAATTTCTTGTGTTAGCATTCCGATATAAGAAAAAATGAGTGTCTGATTATGATTGGCATTGATTGTGTATTTACCATCAATATCGGTAATTGTACCAACGTTAGTTATCCCTTTAATAGATACAGACACACCAGGTAAGGGCTCGTCGTTACCATCTTTCACAAAACCTTTTATTACATTTTGCGCATAACTGTTAGTAATACACAAGAAGTATGTAATAATTAATAAGGCTAGTAACCTTGGGTTCCATCTGATTTTCTTCATTGCATGATAAGTTTTTAGATATTAGATTTTTAATTTAAAAGATTTTTCCTCACAGTGATTCTTCTTTCGCTAATTAACGAAAACAAAGGTATGTCCTTTTAATAAGAGACTTAAGAGGAAAAACGAAAATTAATCTTCAAAAAGCGAAAGCTATAGCGAATTGGTCTTCTTTTGGCGATATTCCAGAGGTGAACAACCTTTATATTTTTTAAAGACACGCGAGATATTATTATAATCTTTGAACCCCACCTCTATTGCTAAATCGGCCAATGGACGATCTGTCGTGAGTAATAAATCTGCCAGATGGTTACAACGACAATTCAGGATATACTGATATATAGAGGTGTTCAGTGCATTCTTGAATTTCACCTCAAAGTTTCTGCGGGATAACGGAATGTTGGCAAGCAAAGATTCTATCGTCAGGTCGGAACTGTAATGTGAATCTATATATTTCACCACTTCGAGAATATAAGGGTCTTTAATATTGTGTTTCTCTGTTGATTGGCGTAGTTCGATGCGGATGGGGTTGATAACAATATTGAAAGTACCTTCATGTTCCTTCTTTATTTGCTGGTGGATGAGCCTGCCGATAGAATAGCCTCCTCTTTCTACTTCAAGCTCTATGGATGAGATAGGCGGGTCGGAAATATTACACATTAGTTCGTCGTTATCTACACCCAATAGAGCGATTTCTTCCGGGATATGAATGTTGTTCATCCGGCAAGTTTCAGAAATGAACAGGGCGTGCGCATCGTCACAACAAAACAGAGCGACAGGCTTGGGAAGTTCCTGTAACCACTGGCTTACTTCCATTCTTATCTCGTCTTCCTGCTTATCCGATTCGAAACTGAAAAATTCGCCTCCGATACGTTTTACCTCCTGCCGATAACCTTCGCAGCGTTCGTCAGACCATACGACTCCTTTAACACCGAAATAAGCAAAATTGCGAAACATTCTTTTGGCAAAAAACTGGGCTGCCATTCTTCCTGTACCTTTATAATCACCTGTCAGGTTGGAGTAAGTAACACTTCGGTGATGATAGTTTTGTAGCACTACCGGAATATTCAACTCTTTCTGCAAATCGATCGTGTCGTTATTCCATTGACCAATAATGGCATCCGCTTTCCATTCTTTCGCCCATTTCAGAATACCTTGTTCCCCATACATCGCGCTATAATAGGAAGGTAGCCGATAAAAGAGCCAGGGGCCGTTTTCTTTGGAGTATTGGACAAGTCCCCGTAGCAGTTTCCTGTCAAATTCGCTTGAATAGTCTATCAATAGAAGAATCTTAATCATAGTTCTATGTTTTTCTTTAGTATAATGTAGGGATGCACAAATATAGAAGAATTCTTTTGTTCTCTCGCAATAAAGACTTAATTTTGTTGCAGCCAACACTTATCTGACACCCGGGTCTCATGAGCACTGACACCCGGGTGTTGGTATGTTTGACACCCGGGTCTCAATGGTGTTGACACCCGGGTGTCAGATAGAACACGAGTATAAACGAAAAAAGAAAGGAGTATAGACGATGGCAGTGCCTTATGTAGTGAGAAAAAAAGCCGATTTAACATCGGGAGAAAGAAAAGAATTATGGTATGGTGTACCCAAAAAACTGATAGATCCGATTCGGAATAGAGAATTTGCTGAGTACATGGAAAAACGGAGTGGATTTCATCGCGGGCAGATAGATGGTATATTGACGGAAATGGTTGATGCTATCCGTAGTCTGTTGTCTATCGGACAGCCGGTTACTATCGAAGGACTTGGCACATTCCATACGTCACTGACCAGTCCGGGATTTGAACGCCCCGAACAGGTAACTCCGGGAAAGGTGTCCGTTTCACGTGTCTATTTCGTGGCTTGTCCTGAATTTAGCCGGGAAGTGAAAAAGATGAAATGCATGCGTATTCCTTTTAATCTATATATGCCCGAAGAGATGCTGACCAAAGAAATGAAGAAAGCGGACCGGGAGCAGGAGCGGGAAGAATATGACCGTATGGTGGCACCGGAAATCGATGAAGAAGTTCAGGAATAAGATAAATTAATACCCTCCCTGTCTTATTTATGAGATAAATCCCTATCTTTGTGGCACTTTTTACGAAAAAAGCAAATTCAAATTAATAGATATAGAAAAGAAAATGGCACAAGAAGACGTTTTTAAGAAGCTTGTATCGCATTGCAAAGAGTATGGTTTCGTATTCCCTTCGAGCGATATCTACGACGGACTAGGCGCTGTGTATGACTACGGTCAGATGGGCGTTGAATTGAAAAATAACATCAAGAAATACTGGTGGGACAGCATGGTGCTGTTGCACGAGAACATTGTCGGTATCGACTCTGCCATCTTTATGCATCCTACTATCTGGAAGGCTTCCGGACACGTAGACGCATTCAATGACCCTTTGATTGACAATAGAGACTCTAAGAAACGTTATCGTGCTGACGTGTTGATCGAAGATCAGCTGGCAAAGTATGACGATAAAATCAATAAAGAAGTAGCGAAAGCTGCCAAGAGATTCGGCGAATCTTTTGATGAGGCTCAATTCCGTTCTACCAACGGACGTGTATTGGAGCATCAGGCAAAACGTGACGCACTTCATACTCGCTTTGCTAAAGCTCTGAACGACGGTAATCTGGAAGAATTGCGTCAGATCATTATTGATGAAGAAATCGTATGCCCGATCTCCGGTACAAAGAACTGGACAGAAGTTCGTCAGTTCAATCTGATGTTCTCTACTGAAATGGGTTCTACTTCCGACGGAGCCATGAAAATTTATCTTCGTCCGGAAACTGCACAGGGTATTTTTGTAAACTACCTCAATGTACAGAAAACGGGTCGTATGAAAGTTCCTTTCGGTATCGCACAGATTGGTAAGGCTTTCCGTAACGAGATCGTTGCCCGTCAGTTCATCTTCCGTATGCGTGAGTTCGAACAGATGGAAATGCAGTTCTTTGTAAAACCGGGAACTGAACTTGACTGGTTCAAGAAATGGAAAGAAATCCGTCTGAAATGGCATAAAGCTCTTGGATTCGGCGATGCAAGCTATCGTTATCACGACCACGATAAACTGGCTCACTACGCAAATGCAGCTACTGATATTGAGTTCCTGATGCCGTTCGGATTCAAAGAAGTGGAAGGTATCCACTCTCGTACTAACTTCGACTTGTCTCAACATGAGAAGTTCTCCGGCAAGAGCATCAAATACTTCGATCCGGAACTGAACGAATCTTATACTCCGTACGTAATCGAAACTTCTATCGGTGTTGACCGTATGTTCCTTAGCATCATGAGCGCGTCTTATTGCGAAGAACAGCTGGAAAATGGTGAAAGCCGTGTGGTTTTGAAATTGCCTGCTGCTTTGGCTCCGGTGAAACTGGCAGTTATGCCGTTGGTAAAGAAAGACGGTCTGCCTGAAAAAGCCCGTGAAGTTATTGACAGCCTGAAGTTCCACTTCCATTGCCAATATGACGAAAAGGATAGTATCGGTAAGCGTTATCGCCGTCAGGATGCTATTGGTACTCCGTACTGTGTGACAGTCGATCATCAAACATTAGAAGATAACTGCGTGACATTGCGTAACCGTGATACCATGCAACAAGAGCGTGTAGCTATCTCTGAACTGAATAATATCATCGCAGACAGAGTAAGCATCACTTCTCTATTGAAAACTTTACAATAAACCTTTGACGAATGAGTAAAAAGATCTATTTATTCTCCTTAGTATTGCTGGCTCTTGCGTTCACTGCTTGCAGTGAAACGGAAGAGACTAGCCGTTATGATAATTGGCAGGCACGTAGTGTGGCTTTTATAGACTCGATCGCCAGTGTGTATGATAGTCCTGAAAATCAAACTTTAGCTAATGATGATCCGGAAAAACTTCATCGTTATAAAGATGAAGTAACAGGTCAATGGATATATGTTAAGAAGGTAAAAAATGGGACAGGCAAAGAGTTGCCTCAATATACTTCTACAGTAAGTGCACATTATCGTATGTCTTATTTCAATGGAGATGTAGTTCAACAGACTTATACAGGAACAGAGCCTACAGAGTTTGATTCTCCGGCAAATTTTACATTGAATGGTGTTATTTCCGGTTGGTCTTATACGTTGATTCATATGGTAGCTGGTGATTTTTGGACTTTGTATATTCCTTATCAAAGTGGATATGGTTCAAGCACTAATGATGGTAACCTGCAAGCTTATTCTGCATTAGTATATAATGTTAGGTTAGAGAAGATTGTAGAGAGATAATCTTATAACAATATAATAAATATGAATATAGGTGTTGGGTCTAAATGATACAACACCTATATTTTTTCATAATAATAACGGAATTGCCTTCTTAGAGATTATGCAATATCGTTTTTCTAAAAGTATATAAGGAATTATTCCTTTTGTTTTGTTCCTTCTTGCTTATATTACAGAAGATTACATTTTTGATTTTTTTATACTACTCTCCCTAATCTGCAAATGTGTCGGAATGGTCACCTGCTTGATTGTCTTATCTCCTTTTATCTGATCTATTAATAGTTGGCAGGCAGTTTCTCCCATTTTATAAGTCTGATGTGACACTGCAGATAATTTCGGCTCTACATAATTAGCGTGCTGCTCGTCCGTATACCCGATGATTGCCACATCATCCGGAATCCGGAGGCCATGTTTTTTGATAACTTCCATTGCTGCGAAAGCCAATGTGTCATTCATGGCAAGAATAGCATCCGGAGGCTGTGGAAGTGACAGTAAAGTTTCTGTGGCAATCTTGCCTTCCTCATAATCGATCTTCCGGCAGACTACCACCTCTTTTTCGATGGGAATACGATTCTCACGCAAGGCTTCCAGATAGCCATGTTTTCTTCTCTTTACAATATCCAGATGATTGGCTCCTCCGATAAAAGCTACCCGTTTACTTCCATTATCCAGAAGATGCTGTGTAGCCATCTGTGCGGATTGGGCCCCATCTGCTATCACCGATGAAAATTGGTCAGTCAGGCAAACACGGTCGAACAGGATCAGTGGCATATTGATGTCTTTCAAGGCGGAGATGTGGGAGAAATCGGTTGTTTCTTGAGACAGACAGGCGATGATACCTTCTACGCGCATATTGACCAGATTCTCAATATTTCTTTTTTCGTGCTCGTAAGACTCATGCGAGGTCGTGATAATCACGAAATATCCGTTGGCAATAGCCATATTCTCTATTCCATTCAGAATCGATGCAAAGAAATGAGTGACAATATCCGGGACGATCACTCCGATGATACGTGGCGCATTTTTCCGCAGGCTCATGGCAAAAGGGTTGGGGCGGTAGTTCATTTCTTTGGCCAGTGCCTTTGCTCTGGCGCAAAGTTCACGGCTGATTTCCGGACTATCTTTTAGTGCCCTGGATACAGTAGGAATCGACACCCCCAATGCTTGGGCGAGATCTTTGAGTGAAGTATGTTTCCGGTTTTCCATTTGAAAGTCTGCAACTTAGATTCTTTTTACAAAGAAAGCACATTCCCGGAAAATTAAAAGCATCTGAAGCAATATTTTTTACGTAAACCGTTACGTTGGTTTTTCGACCGCTCTCTGCTGCACTGAAACTATTACTGACCTATTTTTGCCGCATACAAAATGATTTAAAACCTAAAAGTATGCAATACCATGAAATCGGAAAGACAGGGATGAAAGTATCATCTCTTAGTTTTGGAGCTTCTTCTTTAGGAGGAGTTTTCCATGATTTGAAAGAAAAAGAAGGCATCCAGGCTGTGTTTACTGCTGTTGAGGCAGGAATGAACTTTATCGATGTGTCTCCTTATTACGGACATTATAAAGCGGAAACTGTTTTAGGAAAGGCACTCAAAGATCTTCCTCGCGACCGTTATTATCTTTCTACCAAAGTGGGACGTTATGGGAAAGATGGAGTGAACCTGTGGGATTACTCTGCAAAACGTGCGACAGAAAGTGTGTATGAGAGCATGGAACGTCTGAATATAGATTTTATCGACCTGATTAATGTGCACGATGTGGAGTTTGCCGATTTGAATCAGGTTGTAAGTGAAACTCTGCCGGCTTTAGTCGAGCTGCGTGAAAAAGGAGTGGTAGGACACGTTGGAATTACCGACTTGCAACTCGAAAACCTGAAATGGGTAATCGACCATTCACCAAGCGGTACGGTTGAATCTGTGCTTAGCTTCTGCCATTATTGCCTGTGTGATGATAAATTAGCAGACTTCCTGGACTACTTCGAATCCAAAGAAATCGGCGTGATTAATGCTTCTCCCCTTTCAATGGGGCTGTTGAGTGAACGTGGTGTTCCTGCTTGGCATCCGGCTCCCAAACCTTTGGTAGAGGCTTGCCGTAAAGCAATGGAACATTGCAAAGCTAAGAATTATCCGATTGAGAAACTGGCTATGCAGTTCTCCGTCAGCAATCCCCGTATAGCAACGACTTTATTTAGTACGACTAATCCGGAGAATGTGAAAAAGAACATCTCTTTCATCGAAGAACCTATTGACTGGGAACTCGTTCGGGAAGTGCAGGAGATCATCGGAGAGCAGAAACGTGTAAGTTGGGCAAACTCATAAAACAGAGTCATTCGTATGGACTATACAATTATTGATGCACACGCCCATCTGTGGTTACGGCAGGATACTGTTGTGGACGGATTGCCTATCCGGACTTTGGAAAATGGCCGTTCGGAATTTATGGGAGAAATCCGGCAAATGGTTCCGCCCTTTATGGTAGACGGTGTGAATAGCGCGGAAGTTTTTCTTTCGAATATGGACTATGCGCAAGTGGCTGCGGCTGTTATTACCCAAGAGTTTATTGACGGTATTCAGAATGATTATCTGTCGGAAGTCGTTTCCCATTATCCCAACCGTTTTTTTGTTTGCGGAATGTGTGAGTTTCGCAAACCTGGATTTTTGGAGCAGGCGAAAGAGCTTATTGCCAAAGGTTTTAAGGCTATAAAAATACCTGCCCAACGCTTGTTGTTAAAAGAGGGACGGGTAATGCTGAATAGTGAAGAAATGATGCAGATGTTTCATCATATGGAAGAACGGAATGTCATGCTCTCCATCGATTTGGCTGACGGAGCAACACAGGTTTCCGAGATGGAAGAGGTTATTCAGGAATGTCCGAATTTGCGGATAGCGATCGGACACTTCGGAATGGTCACACGTCCGGACTGGAAAAAACAAATCAGCCTGGCACGTCATTCCAATGTGATGATTGAATCCGGCGGAATCACCTGGCTTTTCAATGATGAGTTTTATCCTTTCAAAGGAGCAGTGAAAGCCATTCGGGAAGCGGCGGATTTAGTTGGCATGGAGAAACTGATGTGGGGATCGGACTATCCGCGCACCATTACAGCAATCACCTACAAGATGTCATACGATTTTGTGGTGAAGTCTTCCGAGTTGACGGAAGAGGACAAAAGACTCTTTTTGGGAGAAAATGCCCGGAACTTCTATGGATTTACAGATCTCCCCGTACTTCCTTACATCAAGAACATGTCCGAATGATGGAGAAAACAACCTTATCGTAAAACTGGATTTATACCATGAAAAAGAATACATATACAATACCTTTAGCGTTAGTTTTCTGCCTTTTCTTTCTGTGGGCGATAAGCAGCAATCTGCTTCCCACGATGATCCGGCAATTGATGAAGACATGTGAACTGAATACCTTTGAAGCCTCCTTTACCGAGACTGCCTACTGGTTGGCTTATTTTATTTTCCCAATCCCCATAGCTATGTTTATGAAACGTTACAGCTATAAGGCAGGAATTATTTTCGGATTGGTATTAGCTGCAATCGGAGGCCTGCTTTTCTTTCCCGCCGCCATTTTAAAAGAATATTGGGCTTACCTCTGTATCTTCTTTATTATTGCTACGGGAATGTGCTTCCTGGAGACAGCTGCCAATCCGTATGTGACGGTTTTAGGAGCACCCGAAACCGCTCCCCGCCGATTGAACCTGGCGCAGTCTTTCAATGGACTCGGAGCTTTTATCGCTGCCATGTTTTTGAGTAAGCTCATTCTTAGCGGAACTCATTACACGCGAGATACCCTTCCTGTAGATTATCCGGGAGGCTGGCAGGCCTATATCCAACTGGAAACGGATGCAATGAAACTTCCTTATCTGATATTGGCTATACTGTTGATTGGCATAGCTGTCATCTTCGTCTTTTCAAAATTGCCGAAGATTGGGGACGAAGGAGAAGCGGCTTCTTCCGGTAAAACGATTTCTTCGGGTAAAACGAAAGACGGCAGCCGGAAAGAGAAACTGATAGACTTCAGTGTATTGAGGCACTCACACTTGCGGTGGGGAGTGATCGCGCAATTCTTCTATAACGGCGGACAGACGGCGATAAACAGTCTGTTCCTGGTTTACTGTTGTGCTTATGCCGGATTGCCGGAAGATACAGCGACTACCTTCTTCGGATTGTATATGCTCGCATTTCTTCTGGGGCGTTGGATCGGTACCGGATTGATGGTGAAATTCCGTCCACAGGATATGCTGCTGGTTTACGCCTTGATGAATATTCTTTTGTGCGGGGTAGTGATGATATGGGGAGGTATGATCGGGCTATACGCGATGTTGGCCATCTCTTTCTTTATGTCTATTATGTATCCTACGCAGTTCTCATTGGCGTTAAAAGGACTGGGGAATCAGACAAAGAGCGGTTCGGCATTTCTGGTAATGGCTATTGTCGGCAATGCCTGCCTGCCACAGTTGACGGCTTATTTCATGCATGCCAATGAGCATATCTATTATATGGCCTATTGTGTACCGATGATTTGCTTTGTCTTCTGTGCATATTATGGCTGGAAAGGTTATAAAGTAATCGATTAATAAACTTATTTATCAAACATATCCAATGAAAGCAGTTCAAATTGTCAATCCCTCCGAAATGAAGGTGGTTGAACTGGAAAAACCGACCGTTGGTGCCGGTGAAGTATTAGTAAGAATCAAGTATGTTGGTTTCTGTGGCTCTGACCTGAATACCTTTTTGGGACGTAACCCGATGGTGAAGTTACCGGTAATCCCCGGGCATGAGGTAGGAGCAGTGATTGAGGAAATTGGTCCGGATGTTCCGGCTGGCTTCGAAAAAGGGATGAACGTGACATTGAATCCATATACCAATTGTGGTAAATGTGCTTCCTGTCGTAATGGTCGTGTCAATGCCTGTGAGCATAATGAAACGTTAGGGGTACAGCGCAATGGAGTGATGTGCGAATATGCAGTTTTACCTTGGACGAAGATTATTCCGGCTGGTAATATCTCTCCTCGCGATTGTGCGTTGATTGAACCGATGAGTGTCGGATTCCATGCGGTATCTCGTGCGCAGGTAATCGACAATGAGTTTGTGATGGTTATTGGCTGCGGCATGATTGGTATCGGTGCCATTGTGCGTGCTGCTTTGAGAGGTGCAACGGTCATTGCTGTCGACTTGGATGACGAGAAACTGGAACTGGCGAGAAAGGTCGGTGCTTCTCATGTGATTAACTCCAAGACAGAAAATGTACACGAACGGATGCAACAGATAACGGAGGGATTCGGTGCCGATGTGGTGATTGAAGCTGTCGGCAGCCCTGTCACTTACGTGATGGCAGTGGATGAAGTCGGTTTTACAGGACGTGTGGTTTGCATTGGTTATGCCAAGAGCGAAGTAGCTTTCCAAACGAAATATTTCGTTCAGAAAGAACTGGATATCCGTGGTTCCAGAAATGCGTTACCTGCCGATTTCCGTGCAGTTATCAATTATATGAAAGAAGGGAACTGTCCGGTAGAAGAACTGATTTCGAAGATTGCCAAACCGGAAGGAGCTTTGGAAGCTATGCAGGAATGGACGGCTAATCCGGGAAAGGTGTTCCGCATACTGGTTGAGTTCTGATAAGTTCTTGTAATAAGAATAGTTGTTGATACCTGTTGTTTCGGGTATGTAATAAGTGAGAGGAGGCTGAATACAGTCTCCTCTCTTTGGGAGATAGGGTGATGTAACATGAGTAAATATAGATGTAACATTCTTCATTCGATATGTAGCATCACAAAGAAATCATGTAGCATACTTTGGGCAATATATCTGTTTGCATTTTCTATTTTTGTGATGTGGAAGATAACAAGGAACATTTTAAATAATTAGCTTTCAAATAATAGATAATGTAGCCAGTTAATAAAAAACGATGATTATGCTGAAAACAAAAATCAACACTATTTTACTGTGTACTCTTTTTACATTGTTCTTCCCGCTATCAGCCGGAGCACAATACCGTAATCCTATTCTTTATGCTGACGTACCCGATATGTCGGTGTGTCGCGCAGGTGATTACTTTTACATGGTTTCCACTACTATGCACCTGATGCCGGGAGCGCCTATCATGCGTTCGCCGGACATGAAACATTGGGAAACTATCAGCTACGTATTTCCTCGCATTGACGATGGCCCCCGTTATGATCTGCTCGAAGGCACTGCTTACGGGCAAGGACAATGGGCATCATCTATCCGCTATCATGACGGTAAATTCTATGTATGGTTTACAGCCAATGGCGCGCCCGGACGTGGGTTTGTCTATACTGCGACAGATCCGGCCGGTCCCTGGAAACTTCTTTCGCGTCCCCCGCATTTTCATGACGGTTCGCTTCTGTTTGATGATGACGGGCGGGTGTATCTCTTTCACAGTACAGGACAGCTTACGGAGTTGAAACCCGATTTGACCGATGTACTTCCCGGTGGCATCAATCAGCAAATATTTGAACGGGATGCTGACGAACAAGGTCTGTTGGAAGGTAGTTCCGTCATCAAGCATAATGGGAAATATTATTTGCTGATGATTTCTATGGATTGGAGTATTCCCGGCCGTCTGCGTCGTGAAGTGTGCTATCGTGCCGATAAGATAACCGGACCTTACGAAAAGCGTGTCATTCTTGAAACGGAGTTTGACGGGCATGGCGGTGTTGGTCAGGGATGCATCGTAGACGGGAAAAACGGAGAATGGTACGGACTCATTTTCCAAGATCGTGGTGGCGTAGGGCGTGTGCCGTGTCTCATGCCTTGTACATGGACGGAAGATGGTTGGCCTATGCTGGGAGACAAGGACGGGCACATTCCGAATGATACCACTTTATCGTATATGTCAATGGATGGTATCTGCGGTTCGGATGATTTTTCCGCTTCCGGGCTTTCCCTCTATTGGCAGTGGAATCATAACCCCGTCGATCAGGCATGGAGTCTTACCGACCGTCCCGGATTTCTGCGTTTGAAAACCTCTCGTGTGGTAGATAACCTGTTTGTTGCTCCCAATACGTTGACTCAACGTATGGTAGGACCGAAATGCATGGGCACTGTCAGTCTCTCTCTGGGGGGGATGAAAGATGGTGACCGTGCAGGATTATCGGCTTTTAATGGTGACAGCGGTGTGCTTACGATTGAAAAGAACGGAAATAAACTGTCTCTTGTGATGAGTGAACAGAAAAGTGTGTTTGAGAAAACGAAGCGTGCCATTAGCCGTGTGGATATGACCGAACAAGCCCGTATACCTCTTAACAAAGAGCTTGTCTACTTGCGTGTGGAAGGTGACTTTACCAATGGACGGGATGAGGCTCGTTTTTCTTATAGTCTTGATGGGAAAACATGGCTACCTGTCGGTCTGCCTATTAAGATGAAATTTGACTACACCCGTATGTTCATGGGCAGTAAGTTTGCCATATTTAACTATGCTACACGTTCCGTGGGCGGTTATGTGGATGTGGACTCTTTTGATTATTCGTTCTGTGATGCGTCAATGTAACACACAAATATGTATTTGTAACCAATGAAACATTGTTTTATTAGGAAATAGGCTATTTTTGTTTCCAAATTAATCATAACTAATAAGTATAATATTATGAAAAGAGGTTGGATACCGATTATGGGTGTTTGTTTGGTGTTATCGTTTTCGGCATGTAAGCAATTGCTGCCTTACCAGGACACTTCTTTAACGGCGGAACAACGGGCGGAGGATTTGTTGCCCCGGTTGACTTTGGAAGAAAAAGTATCAATCATGCAAAATGCGTCACCTGCTATCCCCCGACTGGGAATTAAAGAATATGAGTGGTGGAATGAGGCGTTGCACGGTGTGGGACGTGCCGGATTGGCTACTGTTTTTCCCCAGTCTATCGGTATGGGAGCTTCTTTTAATGATTCATTATTATATGAAGTGTTCAATGCCACTTCCGATGAGGCTCGCGTAAAATCGCGTATTTTCGGTGAAAGCGGCGTGCTGAAACGCTATCAGGGATTAACATTCTGGACACCGAATGTCAATATATTCCGTGACCCTCGTTGGGGACGTGGTCAAGAAACATATGGGGAAGACCCTTATTTGACAGGACAAATGGGAATGGCTGTAGTCCGTGGCTTGCAAGGACCGGAAGATGCCGGATATGATAAGCTGCACGCATGTGCCAAGCACTTTGCCGTTCATTCAGGACCGGAGTGGAACCGGCATAGTTTTGATGCGGAGAATATAAATCCCCGGGATTTATGGGAAACCTATCTGCCTGCTTTTAAAGATTTGGTACAGAAAGCGCATGTAAAGGAAGTGATGTGTGCCTACAATCGTTTTGAGGGAGAGCCTTGTTGTGGCAGTAATCGCCTGTTGATGCAAATATTGCGGGATGAATGGGGATACAAAGGCATTGTAGTCTCTGACTGTGGAGCGATTTCCGATTTCTATAGACCGGGAACGCATGGGACTCACCCGGACAAGGAACACGCTTCGGCCGCTGCTGTGCGGGCAGGCACAGACCTTGAATGTGGAAGTGAATATGCTTCACTGGCGGATGCTGTAAAAGCCGGTTTGATTGACGAAAAAGAAATAGATATTTCATTGAAACGTTTGTTGACAGCACGTTTTGAACTGGGAGAAATGGACGACCAACCGGCTTGGTCGGAAATTCCAGCCTCTGTGTTGAATAGTAAGGAACATCAGGCATTGGCTTTGCGTATGGCCCGTGAATCATTGGTGCTCTTGCAGAATAAAAACAACATCCTGCCTCTGAATACCCATCTGAAAGTAGCCGTTATGGGACCTAATGCCAATGACTCCGTGATGCAGTGGGGAAATTATAACGGAATTCCGGCACATACGGTTACCTTATTGGAAGCTGTCCGTGCCAAACTACCGGAAGGACAAATCATATACGAACCGGGTTGTGACCGTGTGGACGGAAAGACACTCCAAAGCCTGTTTGATGAATGTAGCATAAATGGTAAACCCGGTTTCTTGGCAGAATATTGGAATAATCGTGATCGTGAAGGGGAAGTGGCTGCTACTGACCAGATTTCCACTCCGTTCCATTTTGCAACAACAGGGGCTACTACATTTGCGCCCGGTGTGGAAATTACTAATTTCTCGGCTCGTTATGAATCTGTCTTTCGTCCTTCGCAGTCCGGTGATGTTGCTTTCCGTTTCCAACTGGATGGTGAAGTGACTCTTATTATAAATGGTGAGCAAGTGGCCCAGAAAATATATGTTAAGAATCCGACGAACCTCTATACGTTACAGGCGAAAGCTGGAAAAGAGTATCATATCGAGATTTTATTCAAACAACGGAATGAAAGGGCTACACTTGATTTTGATCTGGGCAAAGAGGTCGGGATCGACTTGAACCTTGCAGTGAAGAAAGTAATGGATGCTGATGTGATTCTTTTTGCAGGTGGAATTTCTCCAAGTCTGGAAGGTGAGGAAATGCCGGTAGAAGTTCCCGGATTTAAGGGTGGTGACCGTACGGATATTGAACTTCCGGACGTTCAACGTGATTTGTTGAAAGCTTTGAAGAAGGCTGGTAAAAAGGTTGTCTTTATCAATTATTCCGGTTCAGCTATCGGACTAGTGCCCGAAACGACTACTTGTGAAGCGATTCTGCAGGCATGGTATCCGGGACAGGCGGGTGGTACAGCTATCGTTGATGCTCTTTGGGGAGAGTATAATCCCGGTGGACGCCTGCCGGTCACTTTCTATAAGGATGTGAATCAATTGCCGGACTTTGAAGACTATTCCATGAAGGGGCGTACCTATCGATATATGCAACAGCAACCACTTTTCCCATTCGGTCATGGGTTGAGTTATACTACGTTTACTTATGGTGAGGCTGATCTAAGTAAGAATACGATTGGAAATGGAGAAACTGTTATGTTGACTGTTCCGGTGAGTAATGTAGGGCAGCGAGACGGGGATGAAGTGGTTCAGGTTTATCTGCGATCTCCGGCAGATAAAGACGGTCCCCGTTATACCTTGCGTGCTTTCAAGCGTGTCCACATTCCTGCCGGGCAAACTAAATCAGTAACCATTCCTCTTACACATGAGAGTTTCGAATGGTTTGATGAGGCGACTAATACCATGCATCCGGTGACAGGTACTTATGAATTACTGTATGGAGGAACTTCTGATAGAAATAAGTTGAAAACGATTGTAATGAACGTACAGTAATACCGCTTTGGAATTTTGTTTATTTTTACAGATAGACAATCCGGATTTATTTATTGAATGAATAAAGAAAGAACGACCTTGTTCCTTTAAAAGGAACGGGTCGTTTCTTTTAAACCAAGCCCCCGTTTCTTTTAAACCAACGGGGGCTTTCTTTTAAAGGAAAATGAATATTTGCTAATGCTTGATATTCAGTCTTTTACATGATGGAGATAAAAGTGCTGAAATAATAGGTAATGTAGTCATTTATCTTACCATTTTTCTGTTTTGGGGCTTTTTGTTACATCAGAAAAGAATCATGTTACATGTCTGTGATAAATGTAACCTGTATATAGATGCCTGTATCATGATTGTACATATATGATAAAACCGAATCGATACATTTGCAAACACTACTATGGAACAGAAAATTATAGAAAATAAAAAGTGATAATATGAGAACATTAAGATTGATTTTGTCGGGCTGGCAATCCGTGGGGCTTGTCGTATTTATTATGTTGTTTTTTAATATGGAGGTGAGTGGTAAGGGTAAAATAACGAAAAATGCTCCTGTCTTTACGCAATTTATTTATCAGGGGGAGGATGCTATTTATCAAAACAATCCTTTAAAGCCGGGTGAGTTCTATAATCCTATTTTGCAGGGTTGCTATCCCGATCCGAGTATAACACGGAAAGGGAATGATTATTATTTGGTGTGCTCATCTTTTGCCATGTTTCCCGGGGTACCTATTTTCCATTCTAATGATCTGGTCAACTGGAAACAAATCGGTCATGTGCTGGACAGAACGTCACAATTAAAGGTTGAAGATTGTGGTATTAGTGCAGGTGTATATGCTCCTGCTATAAGATATAATCCCAATAATGATACGTTTTATATGATAACCACTCAATTTTCAGGTGGCTTTGGAAATATGGTGGTAAAGACAAAGAATCCGGAGAATGGCTGGAGTGATCCGATCAAACTACAATTTGAAGGCATTGATCCTTCTCTTTTCTTTGATGATAATGGCAAGGCATACGTGGTACATAATGATGCTCCTGCTAAAGCAAACGAGCGTTACTCGGGACACCGTGTCATAAAAATATGGGATTATGATGTGGAGAATGATAAAGTGGTTCCGGGAACGGACCGGATCATAGTAAACGGTGGCGTCAATATAGAAGAAAAGCCGATATGGATTGAAGCTCCTCATATCTATAAGAAAGATGGACGTTATTATTTAATGTGTGCCGAAGGAGGAACCGGAGGCTGGCATAGCGAAGTCATTTTTGTAAGTGATCATCCGAAAGGACCTTATCTCCCGGCAAATAATAATCCTATTTTAACTCAACGTTATTTTCCTGCAAACCGGGCGGATAAAGTAGACTGGGCCGGTCATGCAGACTTAGTGGAGGGACCCGATGGAAAATATTATGGTGTATTTTTAGGAATACGCCCCAATGAGAAGAACAGAGTGAATACCGGACGCGAAACTTTTATTCTTCCGGTGGACTGGAGCGGAACATTTCCCGTTTTCGAGAATGGGCTTATCCCTATGAAACCTACATTGAAGATGCCTTCGGGAGTTGAGAACCAAACAGGGAAAAACGGTTATTTGCCTAGTGGCAACTTTGTCTTTAAGGATGATTTCTCCGATAAGACATTAGACTTTAGATGGATCGGTCTTAGAGGTCCTCGTGAAGATTTCGTTGATATGACCGATAAAGGGTTGCGGATCATCCCTTTTACCTCAAATATCAATGAAGTGAAACCTACTTCTACTTTGTTCTACCGTCAGCAGCATAATCAATTTACAGCGGCAGCGACCATGGAGTACAAACCGAAAAACGAGAAAGATTTTGCCGGTATAACATGTTATCAAAATGAAAGATATCACTATGTTTTCGGTATCACTAAAAAGGGAAAAGACTATTATCTGATACTGCAAAGAACTGAAAAAGGTCAAACAAGTGTTCTAGGAGAGGTAAAGATAGAGGTAGAGAGACCTGTGACACTGCAAGTAACAGCCAATGGAGATCATTATCGTTTTAATTATTCGACTGATGGAAAGAGTTTTATAAATTTAGGAGGAACCGTTTCCGGTGATATTCTTTCTACAAACGTAGCAGAGGGATTTACAGGAGCAATGATTGGCTTGTATGCAACATCAGCTGGTAATTAATTAGAAACCTTGTCATTCTATAATTATGAAAATACATCATCTATTTTGGGGCATATGTTTATGCTTCAACACAAATATTTTATTCGCACAAAACTATCAGAAAACATCGTCCGGTATCAAGACTACTGTGAATGCAGTGGATATAGAAGTACAATTCTTTGCGCCTGCTGTGGCGAGAGTAATAAAGTCTCCGGAAGGTGTTGCCTATGAAAAACAGAGTCTTTCTGTAATTGCCAAACCTGAAAAGGTGAGTTTCAAAGCTGACATACAAGATAATAAGATTGTATTGAACACCAGCGAACTAAGTGTCAGTGTGGACGCCGGGACGGGAATTGTTTCTTATTTCTCAAAGGATGGCAAGTCGTTATTGGTAGAGAAATCCGGTATGCAGTTTATCGATTTCGATGATGCAGGGACAAAAACTTATCAGGTTTATCAACCTTTTGTATTAGATAAGGAGGAAGCCATCTATGGTTTGGGGCAATTGCAAAATGGAAAGATGATTCAGCGGAACATGACTAAAAATCTGATACAGGGAAATGTTGAAGATGTGTCACCTTTCTTCCAGTCTACTAAAGGATATGGTGTGTTTTGGGATAACTATTCGCCGACTCTTTTTACAGATAACGAAACTGAAACATCTTTCCGCTCTGAAGTAGGTGACTGTGTGGACTATTATTTCATGTATGGGAAGAATGCCGATGGTGTAATAGCACAGGTACGCAGCTTGACCGGACAAGCACCGATGTTTCCTTTATGGACTTATGGTTACTGGCAAAGTAAAGAAAGATATAAGAGCCAGGAGGAAGTGGTAGACGTTGTTCGTAAATATCGTGAATTGGGTATTCCCTTGGATGGCATTATTCAGGACTGGCAATATTGGGGGCATAACTATTTGTGGAATGCGATGGATTTTCAGAATCCGGCTTTCAATAATCCTCAAAAGATGATTGAGGATGTCCATGCGATGAACGCACACATGGCTATATCTATCTGGTCGTCATTCGGACCGATGACCAAACCTTATAGAGAATTGGACAAAAAAGGGATGTTGTTTAGCTTCACTACCTGGCCGCAATCGGGATTGGAGTCATGGCCCCCCAACATGGAATATCCTTCCGGTGTAAGGGTGTATGATGCTTACAATCCCGAAGCGCGTGATATTTATTGGAAATATCTGAATGATGGAATTTTCAAGTTGGGAATGGATGCCTGGTGGATGGACTCTACCGAACCCGATCATTTGGACTGGAAGCCGGAGGATATGGATACCAAAACCTATTTGGGCTCGTTCCGTAAGGTGCGCAATGCTTATCCGTTGATGACTGTCGGAGGGGTTTACGACCATCAGCGTGCAGTGACTTCGGACAAACGTGTGTTTATTTTAACCCGTTCCGGATTCTTGGGGCAGCAACGTTATGGTGCAAATGTATGGAGTGGTGATGTCGCTTCCACCTGGGAGAGTTTTAGAAATCAGATTCCTGCCGGATTAAACTTTTCTTTGTGTGGTATGCCTCACTGGAATAGTGATATTGGTGGCTTTTTTGCAGGACATTATAATAAAAGCTGGAATGATGATAGTGCTTCGAAAAATCCATTGTATCAGGAGCTTTATGTGCGTTGGTTGCAGTTTGGAACGTTCAATCCGATGATGCGTTCGCACGGGACGGATGTTTATAGGGAAATCTATAAGTTCGGAAAGAAGGGTGAGCCTGTATATGATGCTATCGAGAAGATGATAGGTTTACGTTACTCTCTGTTGCCTTATATTTATTCTACTTCTAGGGAGGTGAGCAATCGCCAATCGAGTTTTATGCGCGCTTTGATGATGGATTTTGTAGATGACAGAAAGGTGTGGGATATCAATGACGAATATATGTTTGGAAAATCGCTCCTTGTGGCTCCGATTGCTCATGCACAATATACACCGGAAGCTGTGGTAAAAGTCTCCGAAGAAGAAGGATGGAACAGAGATGGGGCGAAAAAAACAAAAACTGACGCTGTTGTGGATTTCATGGAAACGAAATCTACCAAAATATACTTACCGGCAGGAACGCTATGGTATGACTTCTGGACGAACGAGAAACACGAAGGCGGAAAGGAAATTACCAAAGAGACTACACTGGATGTTATTCCATTGTATGTAAAAGCGGGTAGTATTATTCCTGTCGGTCCACAAGTTCAGTATGCAACTGAAAAACCGTGGGATCATCTTGAATTGAAGGTGTATGCGGGTGCGAATGGAAACTTCATTTTATATGAAGATGAATTTGATAATTACAATTACGAAAAAGGAGCTTATACGGAAATTCCAATCTCTTGGAATAATGCATCTCGTAAATTGACGATAGGGGCAAGAAAAGGTGCGTATGAGGGAATGTTGAAGAACCGTAAGTTTACTGTAACTCTTCAGGACGGGACTCAAAAAAACGTCGATTATAATGGGAAGGCAATTTCTGTAAAGTTTTGATTGTAATAGAATGTGTGATTATGTCAGTAGAAAAGAATCTAAAAAGTAGAAATATGATGAAGTTTTTTATAGTAATGGCTATGCTATTGGGTAGTAGCGTTGCAAGTGCAGAAAATAAACAGATAACAAGTCCTGATGGAAAGTTGGTAGTAACAGTCGCAGATATGGATGGAAGACCCTCTTATTCTGTTAGTTATGACAATGTTCTCTTTTTGAAGCCATCTCCATTAGGGATTATAGCAAATATAGGAGATTTTTCATCGGGGATGTCGCTGGAGAAAAATGTTTCAACAAATAAAATAGATGAAACATACAAGTTGGCTTCTATTAAGCAGAGCAAGGTTCGTTATGTGGCAAATGAAGCTGTATTTTCGTTTACACAACAAGGGAAAACAATTTATGATGTTATATTCCGCATAAGTAATAACGATGTTGCTTTTAAATATAAGATGTATCCGCAAGGTGAGACACTAAGTTGCGTGGTTAAGCAAGAAGTCACAGGATTTGCATTTCCTGACGGAATCACCACTTTCCTTTGTCCGCAAAGTAAACCGATGGGAGGATTTGCCCGTACTTCTCCAAGTTATGAGACGTCTTATACGGCAGATGATGTCGCAGGGAAAAATGGCTGGGGAGAAGGATATACATTTCCCTGTTTGTTCCGTAATGGAGATAACGGTTGGGCGCTTGTTTCCGAAACGGGAGTAAATGGCGGATATTGTGCGAGCCGTCTGTTGGGACAAGAAGTAGGGACATATACCATTGGATTTCCGCAAGAAGGTGAAGCAAATGGGAATGGTACGGTTTCTCCGGGGATAGCATTACCGGGCGAGACGCCTTGGCGTACTATTACTGTGGGCAAGACTTTGGCTCCAATAGTGGAGACAACGGTTCCTTTTGATGTTGTAAAACCGCTTTATCCTGCAAAAGGAGAGTATACGTATGGCAGGGGTTCATGGAGCTGGATTATCGGTATGGATGGAAGTACTAATTACAAAGAGCAACTCCGGTATATTGATTTCTCGGCAGCAATGGGGTATCAGTCTGTGTTGGTGGATGCCTTGTGGGATAAACAAATAGGACGTGATAAAATTGAAGAATTGGCTAAATATGGGAAGGACAAAGGGGTAGCTCTTTATTTGTGGTATAATTCGAATGGGTATTGGAATGATGCTCCGCAAACTCCGAGAGGTATTATGGATAATGCGATAGCCAGACGTAAGGAGATGAAATGGATGCAAAGCATTGGTATCCGTGGAATAAAAGTTGACTTTTTCGGAGGTGACAAGCAAATGACCATGCAGTTGTATGAGGATATCTTGTCGGATGCAAACGAGTACGGTCTTTTAGTTATTTTCCATGGATGTACTTTGCCTCGTGGCTGGGAACGTATGTATCCTAACTTCGCATCGAGTGAGGCTGTATTGGCTAGTGAAAATCTTCATTTCTCTCAAGGCAGCTGTGATCATGAGGCTTTTAATGCCACCCTGCATCCGTTTATCCGTAACACTGTAGGTAGCATGGATTTTGGCGGTAGTGCATTGAACAAATATTATAATGCGGATAATGCTCCACGGGGAAGCCGGCGGGTGACATCAGATGTCTACGCACTGGCTACGGCGGTTCTATTTCAGAGTCCGGTACAGCATTTTGCTCTGGCACCGAATAACCTGACCGATGCTCCGTCGTGGGCTATTGATTTTATGAAAGAGGCTCCAACGACTTGGGACGAGGTACGTTTCATTGACGGTTATCCTGGTAAATACGTTATTCTTGCCCGTCGTCATGGCGACAAATGGTATATTGCCGGAGTAAATGCGCAGAAGGAAACACTGAAACTTAAAGTTAATTTGCCGATGTTCTCCAATGGAGAAAAGGTGAGACTATTTAGTGATGATAAGGCATTGCAGGGTAGCGTAAAACAAATAGGAATAGGAAAGAAACAAGAATTGCAACTATCTATTCCTTGCAATGGTGGAGTATTAATAACCAAATAACTGTTTAAACTGATAGAATATGAAAAACTTGAATTTTTGGGGTGTATTACTCCTGTTGGCAATGACTACCGCTACTTTAGGAGTGGCACAAAATCCTATTATCCAGACAAAATATACCGCTGATCCGGCTCCGATGGTATATAATGATACCGTTTTCCTTTATACAACTCATGATGAGGATGATGCCGAAGGATTCAAAATGTTGGACTGGTTACTTTATACTTCCACCGATATGGTCAATTGGACCGATCATGGAGCGGTCGCTTCTCTGAAGAGTTTTGATTGGGTGAAACGTGATAACGGTGCCTGGGCAGAACAAGTCATCGAACGTAATGGCAAATTTTATATGTATTGTCCGATTCACGGTAATGGTATTGGCGTATTGGTTTCCGACTCTCCTTACGGTCCTTTTAAAGACCCATTGAACAAACCGTTGGTTTGGCAGAAGGAGCATTGGTACGACATTGACCCGACCGTATTTATTGATGATGACGGACAAGCGTATATGTATTGGGGCAATCCGAATGTTTATTATGTGAAACTGAATGAGGATATGATTTCATATTCGGGGGAAATTGTACAAGTAGAAAATAAACCGGAACATTATCAGGAAGGTCCGTGGGTGTATAAACGGAACGGGCATTATTACATGGCTTTCGCTTCAACTTGTTGCCCGGAAGGGATTGGCTATGCCATGAGCGACAAAGCTACCGGACCATGGAGTACAAAAGGATATATTATGCGTCCAACAGAGCGGAGTAGAGGAAATCATCCTGGAATTATCGATTATAAAGGTAGCTCTTATGTATTTGGCCTAAATTATGATTTGCTTCATTTGGAAACATTGGATCATAAGGAACGTCGTTCCACGTCTGTTGCAAAAATGCATTATAATCCGGATGGAACTATTCAGGAAGTTCCTTATTGGCAGGAGACGAAACTGGAACAGATTGAAAACTTTAATCCTTACCGTAGAGTGGAAGCTGAAACGATGGCTTGGGGATATGGTCTTAAAGCTGAAAATCATAAGAATGGTGGTTTGTATATAACCGATATCGATGATAATGAATATCTGTGTGTGCGTGGTGTCGACTTTGGCAAGAAGGGAGCAAAAAAATTCAGTGTAAGCGCAGCTTGTGTTGAAAAAGGCGGAATGATAGAAATTCGTCTGGACAGCACAGAAGGTCCGGTAATAGGCAGTGTCAGTATATCACCGACAGGAGGACTGGATATATATAAACAGATGTCATGCCGGATAAAGAATGCAAAGGGTGTACATGATCTTTATTTCTGCTTTAAAGGAGAGAAAGGAAACAAACTTTTCAATCTGGATTATTGGGGATTTGAATAGCTTTTTATAAAAAAAAGTAAGATTGTAATATATTGATAATCAGTGTGATTGTTTGGGCGCGCTACAAGAGGAAAGATAGATGTAACATTGAAAATGAAGATGTTATTTGGGAAAAGAAGCCCGTAACATAATTATGTCTGTAGTTTTATGAGCTGGCATATCTTTGCAGGAAAGAACAGTAATTCATATTTGATTATAAAGAAAATAAGAAGTATTATGAAGAATACACGGGTTATACAATCAATGTCAATCGTTTGGCTCTCCATATTTATGTTGGGGATAGCAATGATGTCATGTAACTCAAAGAAAGAACAACAATTACCGACTATTGGAAAATCTGTGGCTCTCTTTGATTATTTTTCTTATAAAGGAAATGATGATTTTTATATTTCCAATCCTCTATCAGGTGAAGATTATTTTTATAATCCTATTTTGCCGGGATGGTATTCCGATCCTAGTGTTTGCACAAATGGAGAAGGTGATTATTTCCTGGTAACATCTACATTCACTTATTTCCCCGGTGTTCCTATTTTTCACAGCAAGGACTTGGTGAATTGGAAACAGATAGGGCATGTGTTGAACCGTGCTTCGCAATTAGTGAATATGGAAGGACAGAAAGTGAGTGGCGGTATTTTTGCTCCGGCTATTTCCTATAATCCGCATAATAAGACCTACTATATGGTGACTACCAATGTGGGAGCCGGGAATTTCTTTGTTAAGACACAAGATCCGTTTGGTGAATGGTCAGAGCCTGTCATGTTGCCGGAAGTCGGAGGAATTGATCCTTCTTTCTTTTTTGATGAAGATGGTAAGGCATATATTGTTAATAATGATGAGGCTCCGGATAATAAGCCTGAATATAGTGGGCATCGTACCATACGTATACAAGAGTTTGATGTGAAGACGGATAAGACGATCGGTCCCCGTAAAATCCTAGTAAACAAAGGAGCTCAACCGGCAGACAAACCAATTTGGATAGAAGGCCCTCATTTATATAAGATAAATGGAAAGTATTTCTTGATGTCCGCCGAAGGTGGAACAGGGAACTGGCATTCGGAAGTGATTTTCTGTGGTGATTCTCCGATGGGTAAATTTCTTCCATGGGAAAATAATCCGATCCTGACGCAAAGACATTTAAATTCTGATCGTCCGAATTCGGTAACTTGTGCTGGTCATGCAGACTTGATTCAAACAAAAGAGGGAGATTGGTGGGCTGTTTTTCTGGCTTGTCGCCCTATCAATAATCAGTTTGAGAATTTGGGACGTGAAACATTTATGATGCCGGTGAAATGGAGTGAAGACGGGTTCCCGTACATGACACAAGGCGATGATTTAGTACCTATGATTATAAGACGTGAAGGGGTGAAACGAGATACGACAGTTACTTATGGTAATTTCGAGTTAATAGAGAACTTTGATTCTCCTATACTCGACATGACTTGGATGACTTTAAGAGCTTCTGCTTCCGATTTATATTCATTGACGGAAACGCCCGGATATCTGACCTTGAAGTGTGCAAATATTAGCGCTACGGAAAAGAAGACTCCGGCATTTGTCTGCCATCGGTTACAACATCATAAATTTGAATGTGCTACCCGTATGTTGTTCAATCCTTCTAACGATAAGGAAACAGCCGGAATGCTGTTGTTTAAAGATGAGACGCATCAATATTTCTTCTGCTTGAATAAAGTGGGTGAGAATAAAAATATTTCTCTGAAACAAATTGGTGAAAAGGAACAGACATTGGCTTCAGATGAAATAGACGCAGATACAAATGAAGTATATTTGAAATTAGTATCTCAAGGAATTGGTTACGATTTCTATTATTCTATTGATGGTGAGAAAAGCTGGAAACTGCTTTGTAAAGATGTAGATCCTAGTTATCTCTCTACTACAACGGCTGGTGGATTTACCGGTACTACAATTGGATTATACGCTACTTGCAAATAATTATTTTTTTTATATAAATATAATGCTAGTAATTATGAGTGATATTTATAATGATGGCTAACGCACTTAAAAAAAGAATGATGATTAGAAAACAATGTAGTTAATTAACATCTTAAACTAATGGTAATGAAAAATGTAACGAAGAAAATTCAAAAGATTCCTTACTTGTTTCTCCTTATGTTGTTTAGTTTTGTAACAGCATCAGCACAGAAAGGGATAACGGTGAGGGGAACGGTTCTTGACAGTAATGGTGAGACAATCATTGGAGCCTCAGTAGTTTTAAAGGGTAATAATTCAATAGGTACGATTTCAGATATAGATGGAAATTTTGTATTGACCGTACCCAATGAGAAGTCTACCCTTATTGTTTCGTATGTAGGAATGAAACCACAGGAGGTAAAAGTGGTTTCCAAAGGTCTTTTTAAAGTGGTGTTGGAAGATGATACTAAACAACTGGAAGAAGTAGTAGTTGTAGGTTACGGACAACAGAAGAAAGCGAGTGTGGTAGGTGCTATCACGCAGACCACTGGAAAAGTATTGGAACGGGCGGCTGGTATTTCTGATATTGGTGCGGCGTTAACCGGTAACCTGCCGGGGGTTATAACGACTCAAAGTTCCGGTATGCCAGGTGAAGAAGAACCGAAAATCACAATACGTGGGACTAGTTCATGGAATAATAGTGACCCGTTGGTACTGGTGGATGGCATAGAACGTCCGATGAGCAGTGTGGATATTGCTTCTGTACAATCTATTTCTGTCTTGAAGGATGCTTCTGCAACTGCTGTTTATGGTGTGAAAGGTGCAAATGGTGTCATTTTGGTAACGACTAAACGCGGAACTGAGGGAGCTGCCCAAATAAACATAGCAGCCAATGCCACGATGAAGATACCTTCCAAGCTTCCTAACAAGTTGGATTCTTATGATGCTTTGATGGCACGCAATATGGCTATTGAGCATGAGTTGAGCTTGTATCCAGATTCATGGTCGTACATAAAGCCGCAGTCAATAATTAATAAGTATCGTAATCCGGCAAATTTGGAAGAAGCGGAACGCTATCCGAATGTGGACTGGCAGGATGTATTGTTCAAAGACTATGCGATGTCCTACAATGCAAATGTGAATGTCAGCGGTGGAACTCGGTTTGTAAAATATTTCGCTTCTGTCGATTATGTGCATGAGGGGGACTTGTTCGATGTATTTGATAATGGGCGTGATTATAATTCCGGTTATGGATATGACAGAATTAATGTACGTAGTAATTTGGATTTTCAGATAACCAAGAGTACTGTTTTTAAGGTTAATGTAGCGGGCTCTAATGGATACAAGAAAACTCCTTATAATAATTCCAATTATGATAGCTCGGCCGACTGGTCGATTGCCCAGCAGTGGGCGGGGGCGTATAATATTGCTCCGGATGTATTTCTTCCAAAATATTCGGATGGTTCATGGGGATATTATCCGAATATTTCGAATGTTACCAATTCTGCAGAAAATGTTTCATTGGGAGGTACGATGACTACCACTACTACACAGATAACAACTGACTTTGCATTGGAACAGGATTTGAGCTTTATAACGAAAGGATTGAGTGCAAGGGCTATGGTTTCTTGGGATAATACTTTTGTAGAATGGAAACGCGGTATCAATGACCTATATAACGACGCACAACATAAATGGATTAATCCGGATACAGGGGAGGTCAGTTATAAAAAGTCGTATGACAACAATACAGGTTTTGATTTTATGCAGGGTGTAATGTGGAATACGGAAGGTGGTGAAGTCAAGAATTGGGCGACACAGCGTAACCTTAATTATCAGGCACAGTTAAATTGGGCCCGTAGTTTTGGAAAGCATAATGTTACCCTTATGGGATTGTTCAGTCGTCAAGAAACGGCTACAGGAAGTGAAATTCCTCACTATCGTGAAGACTGGGCATTCCGTACTACTTATAATTGGGCGGATCGGTATTTTATTGAATATAATGGTGCTTATAATGGTTCCGAGAAGTTCAGCAAAGAAAATCGTTTTGCATTCTTTAATTCCGGTGCTATCGGATGGATGGTTAGTGAAGAACCGTTTATGAAATTCTTGAAAGAACGCAGAATTTTGGATATGTTGAAAATTCGTGCTTCTTATGGTGAAATCGGTGATGATAATGTAAAAACACGTTGGTTGTATATGAATCAATGGGCTTACGGCGGAACCTCGTCTTTGGATGTAGATCGTGGTGAAAGTCCATATACTTGGTATCGTGAATCAGCAGTAGGTAATTCTGATGTGCATTGGGAGAAAGTAAAGAAATTGAATTTTGGTATTGATTACTCTTTTTGGGATGGTTTGTTTGCAGGTAGCGTGGAAGTCTTTCGTGATAAACGTACTGATATTCTGGTGGGTGGAAGCGATCGGGCTATTCCTTCTTATTTTGGTACTACAGCAGTTACTGCTAACTTAGGTAAGGTTAGAACCAAAGGTTATGAGTTGGAACTTCGTATCAACAAGACATTTTCCAATAAGATGCGCGTTTGGGCTAATATGAGCATGACCCATGCGGAAAATAAGATACTTGAAAAAGACGATGCTCCATTGTTGGCTGGGTATCAAAAGGTGGCTGGTTATGCCATTGGTCAGAATAAGGCATATATTGATAATGGATATTTGAATTCTTATGACGATGTGATTGGTAGCCCGCAGCATGATACAAACAATTCACAACGTCTTCCCGGAGACTATTATATTGTCGATTTCAATGGGGATGGTGTCGTCGACAGCAAGGACCAAGCTCCTTACGGTTACTCTGATACTCCACAGAACACATATAATGCTACTCTTGGCTTTGAGTGGAAGGGATTTAGTGCTTTTGTTCAGTTCTATGGTGTAAACAATGTGACTCGTGTCGTTCAGTTGACCAGTTTTGGCAGTCAGATGAATACGGTGTATGATCAGGGTAGCTGGTGGTCTGAGGCTGGCGATGCGGCCGATGTTGTAACTCCGCGCTGGTTGTCAAAGGTGAGCGGTTACAGTAATGGTACGCAATACTATTATGACGGTTCTTATATTCGTCTGAAAAATGCAGAGATAGCCTATACCTTTACAGATGGATGGGTGCGAAAACTCGGGGTGAAAAATTTGAAGATTTACTTAAATGGAAACAACTTATGGGTATGGTCTAAGATGCCGGACGACCGTGAATCAAATTTTGCAGGTTCGGGTAATCAAGGGGCGTATCCTACGGTGAAACGTTTCAACTTAGGTGTTAAATTTACATTATAATCAAAGTACTATGAGAAAAATATATAGAACTCTTTTATGCGGTAGCTTATTGCTCTTCTCGTTGGGATTTTCATCTTGTGAGGACTATCTAGACAAGGAAGCTGACTCTACTGTATCTGAAGAAGAAGCATTTAAGAACTTTAGGAATTTTCAGGGGTTTATCGAGGAAATATACAACTGTATTCCTGATAAGGAGAAGAACAATTATACTACTTCCTGGAATTGGGGAGATGATGAAATATTCAACCCGGAAGGTGACAGCCACATGACGCATCAGGTCGATTTGGGTAACTTCCGTGCATGGTCTACCAATAATCAATGCTGGCTCTATCGTACCGGCAGTGATCCTACGGCTACTTATCATCCGAACAGTGACGGCAATGCTAAGTTTAAACATTCACTGTGGCCACATGCATGGTATTGTATACGTAAGGCTAACATCGGTATCGCTAATCTAGAAAGGTTAACGGAAGCTACGGATGAGGAGAAAAAATTGATTGCCGGTCAGCTTTATTTTTTCCGCGCATGGTGGCACTTTGAAATGATGCAATATTTTGGTGGCTTGCCTTATATTGATACAGTCTTATCTGCTACAGAGAAAATGTCTTTGCCACGTCTGAGTTATCAGGAATGTGCAGATAAAGCAGCAGTCGATTTCCGTATGGCAGCGGATTTGCTTCCTATTAATTGGGATAACACAACTGTTGGCAAACAAACCGCGGGTAAGAATGATTTGCGTATCAACAAGATTATGGCATTAGGCTATCTGGGCAAGAATTATCTTTGGGCTGCCAGTCCTCTGATGGAACATGGTGCACAGCTAGGTGGAAGCAATACTTACAATTACAATACAGAATATGCAAAAAAAGCAGCAGAGGCATTCGGAGAGTTACTGACACTTGTCGAAAGCGGGCAGACGCAATATGCATTGGCGCAGTTTGATTATAGTGATATTTATAATCATACCAAATCGGCATCTGCTTCTAATAGTTATTCTGAAATATTCTATACTACTGGTCAGAACTGGAAAATGCCGGGTACTACAGAAGCTATTTTCCGTGGTCCGTCCGAAGACTTCAACGGTAGTAACTGGAATATGACCAAGTTGTGGGGACCTAAAATTTATGGTTTGGTTGAACATGATAATATCATCCACCAACCTACTGCCAACTATGTGAATTTATATGGTATGGAGAACGGTTTGCCATTGAGTGAAGATGAAACAAAATCCGGTTTTAGAAAGAATTTTCCATTTAGAAATCGTGATGCCCGTTTTTATCATGACATAGTTTTTGACGGATTCCATTATGTCAATGCAGCTATTCCTGAAGCAGACAAGGAATTCTTGCGCTATTGCACTCTGTATACGGGCGGAGCTATGAGAGCCGTGGCCAATGCTAGCCGTACCGGCTATTTCATCCAGAAATTAGTACCGCATCAGGCTAATAAATATGACGGACTCTATAATTGGTCGGGTAACCTGCATACATATTTACCTTACATGCGTTTGGCGGATATTTATTTGATGTATGCTGAGGCTTGTGCGGCAGTAGACGGTGCTGCAGGTAAATCTACAAATTTTGGTAAAACGGCTGAAGATGCGATCAATACTTTGCGTAAACGTGCAGGAGTAGGCCCTGTTGGTGGAGGGGAACCGGGTGATGAAAAAGGTACTCTTTGTCCGGAATATATTTCCAATTCCCAGAAATTTATGGATGAAGTTCGTCGTGAACGTGCTGTCGAGTTGTCTTTTGAAGGTTTCCGCTTTAACGATTTGCAGCGTTGGTTGCTGCTGACCGAAGAGCCCTATACTATTAAGACTTCACAAGAATTCGAACGTGTAGAGAATGAAGACTTTTATAAGAATAATGATCCGGCAGAGGCAGAAGTGAGAAACTTCCGTGAGGAGACTATTTTGAAACGGGTATTTGGAACGAAGCATTACTGGTTCCCCTTATTGGATAATGACGTGTATCTGTATGCTGAATTCCCGCAGAATCCGGGATGGTAATCCCTTATGGTTACTGAATGTATAATTATAAATGAATAAACAATGAAACATATATATAGAAGATTCATTCTCAGTGCAGTGCTTGTTTTTCCGGTTGTTATTTCTGCCGGTGCACAAGAGTTGGCAGGGGAGAATGCAAGTTCGCTGCAAAACGATTCGTTGGTGCAGGTGGCTTTCCGAAAGGTTTCTCAGAACAATTTATTAGGAGGTGCCTCAGTAGTAAATGTAGAGGAATTGACGAAGAAAAATTACAATACATGGAGCTTGACCGATATGCAGGGATATGTCGGTGGTTATAATGGTAACTCATTGTGGGGAATGGATGAAAAGCTGATATTGGTGGACGGGGTACCTCGCAATATTGATTATATTTCTCCTACGGAAATCAGCCAAATAACCTTTTTGAAAGGTGCGCAAGCTGTGGTGCTCTATGGAAGTCGTGCGGCTAAAGGAGTAATTATGATTACAACCAAAAGAGGTAAGAGTACGGATCTTCAAGTAGATGTACGCGCCAATACAGGGTTTTATGTCGCAAAGAGTTACCCCGAATATTTAGGTTCGGCCGAATACATGACTCTTTATAATGAAGCACGTGCCAATGACGGGCTCGGTGCTCTCTATAGCGCGGAGGATATTTACCATTATGGATCCGGTGAGAATCCTTATCGTTATGCTAATGTGAATATGTATTCGTCGGACTATATCAAGAAGGCATATAATCGTTCGGATGTTACAGCTGAAATTTCGGGTGGCAATCATCGTGCCCATTTTTATACGAATATAAATTATCTTCGTTCCAATGACGTTTTCAAAATCGGTGAAGCGAAGCATAATGGGACCAATGGTTTAAATATTCGTGGTAACGTAGATTTGACATTAAATGACTTTATTACAGCTTATGTGAATGCTAAAGTATCTTTCTATTCACGTCGTAGTGCCAATGGGTCTTATTATTGGAGTGCGGCATCTACATTGCGTCCCAATCGTATTTCTCCGTTGATTCCGTTGAGCTATATTGATGCAAATGCAGTTAGTGCATGGGATTTGGTGGCGAATAGCAATAATATAGTTGATGGAAAATACTTTTTGGCAGGAACACAATCTGATATGACAAATGTATTTGGCGATTATTATGCTTCAGGTTATAGCAAAGCAACAGATCGTTCGTTCCAGTTTGATGCGGGAGTGAACATTGGTTTGGACAAGGTGTTGAAAGGACTCTCTTTTCATACTCGGTTTTCTGTAGATTACTCTACTGCTTATATTACTTCTTATAATAACAGCTATGCCACATATGCGCCTACCTGGTCTAATAATGGCGGGAAAGATATTATTGTCGGTTTGACAAAATACAATGAGGACAAGAAGTCCGGTGTGCAGAATATCAGCGGCAGTTCGGATAACCAGACTGTTTTATTCTCCGGCCAGTTCGATTACGAAAACACTTTTAATGATGATCATCATTTGGCTGCCATGTTAATAGCCTCTGGTTATCAACAAAGTTATTCAGGAGAATATCATAAGACAAGCAATGTAAATTTGGGCATGCAGTTGGGATATAACTTCCGCAATAAATATTATGCCGATTTTGGTGGGGCTGTTATACATTCCGCAAAGTTGGCTCCGGGACATCGTAATGCTTTCTCACCTTCTTTGACATTGGGCTGGAAATTATCAAACGAGAGCTTTCTGGAAAATTCTCCGGTAGTGGACGAACTGATGTTGAGTGTGTCCGGTAGTATCTTGAATACGGATTTGGGAATTGACAACTATTATATGTATGATGGTTATTACAATCAGTCGGACGGTGCATGGTGGGGATGGCGCGAGAGTGTATCCCTACACTCTACTAACTCCAAACAAGGGGCGAATGAAGACTTGAGCTTTATCAAGCGTAAAGAGCTTTCAGTTAATCTGAAAACTTCTTTATGGAACCGGATGATAACAGCGGATGCATCTTTCTTTGTTAATTCAATCGAAGGTAAAGTCGTGACTTCTACTACTCAGTATCCGGAGTATTTCTTCACTTATTATCCGACTGCTTCGTTTCGTCCGTACATCAACTACGATAATGACCGTCGCATGGGATTTGATTTCAACGTAAACTACAACAAACGTTTCGGCAAGGTTGATTTTACAGCGGGCGTTACCGGAACTTACTATACAACGAAAGCTACCAAGCGGGATGAATTGTATCAGGACAAATACCAATATCGTAAAGGATATGCTGTTGACGGTATTTGGGGATTACAGTGCATCGGATTCTTCAAGGATGAGCAGGACATCATCGATTCTCCAGAACAGCGTCTTGGCGGTACAATAAGACCGGGTGATTTGAAGTATGTAGATCAGAATAATGACGGTATAATTGATGATAAAGATCAGGTTTATCTGGCTCGTGGAGGTTGGTATGGAGCTCCCTTGGCGTTGGGTATAAACTTGACTGCTAAATGGAAAGGATTAACTTTCTTTGTATTGGGTACAGGTGAGTTTGGCGGACATGCCATGAAAAACAACGAGTCTTATTATTGGATATCCGGTGAAGATAAATACTCGGCAGTAGTCCGGGGGCGTTGGACTCCGGAAACGGCAGCAACAGCTACTTATCCGCGTCTGACTACAGAAAGTGGAACTAATAACTTTTATTCTTCCGACTTCTGGATGTATAAGACGGATGCTTTCCGTTTGGCAAAAGTACAGGTCACGTATGACCTGCCTTCCAAGTGGTTTAAGAATAGTTTTGTTCATGGAGTATCCGCATATATCAGCGGTTCTGATTTGCTCACAATATCCAAGGAACGCAAGGCGCTGGAATTGAATGTTGGCTCCAGCCCGCAATGCCGCTTCTATAATTTAGGTGTGACTGCAACTTTCTAATACAGATTATTTCAATAATTAAAGAACGAAATTATGAAAAATATATTCAAATTATTGGCTTTCTTACCTCTGCTGACTGCTTGTGACGATTTGTTTGAACCGGCACTGGAGAACAACAGAGATCTTGAGGCTATGTATAAAGAACCGAGCTATGCGCAGGGTATACTTGCGAACGCTTATATTATACTTCCTTACGAAACTTCACCTACAAGTGACTTGGCTACGGATGATGCTGTGACTAATGAGATTTCCAGTAACTATCTGCGAATGGCTACAGGTTCCTGGACTGCCAATAATAATCCGGTTTCCCAGTGGCAGAATCGTTTCAATGCTATCCAGTATATCAATCTTTTTTTGGAGAATGTAGATAAGGTAGAATGGGCAAAAGATGAACGTATCTCTACCATGTTTCTTGATCGTTTGAAAGGAGAGGCTTATGGGTTGCGTGCACTGCATATGTATTATTTGTTACGTGCACATGGTGGTAAGATTGCGGACGGCACATTGATGGGAGTACCTATTATTTTGAAATCGGAAGGACCGGATGCGGATTTTAATCATGCTCGTGCCACTTATTCCGATTGCGTGAAGCAAATAATGGAAGATGCTGATAAGGCTATCGAATTATTGCCGCTCGATTATAAGAAATTTGCAGATAGTGAGATACCGGAAAAATATAAAAACATCGGTGTGACGAATGCGAGTGATTATCGGCGTGTTTGTGGTGAAGAATATAGAGGGTTGATGAGCGGACGGATTGCATTGGCAGTCCGTGCACAAACGGCTCTGTTAGCTGCCAGTCCGGCATTTCAAAGCGGGTCGGGAATGACTTGGGAACAAGCTGCCGATTATGCTGCTGAAATTATAGAGAAAGCTAACGGTGGCGGCGGCTGCGGGCTGGATGCAGATGGATTGGAGTGGTATACACTTGCGGATAAAGATTATGGAACGGGCGGCAGTCCCGCCGAGGTTATTTGGCGTAGTAGTACAGATGATAATAATACATTGGAAACAGCTAACTTCCCTCCATCACTTTACGGAAACGGTCGTGTCAATCCTACCCAGAATCTGGTGGATGCCTTTCCTATGGCGAACGGTTACCCTATTTCTGAAACATCAGGCAATTACGATGCAGAAACCCCGTATGATAACCGTGATCCGCGTTTGGCAAAATACATCGTTTACAATGGTAGCAAGCAAGGTCCTAGTGATACGGAAATTATTACAGGGACTTACGGAACGAATACAGACGTTGTGAATAAGGAAAGCGGAAGGTCTACTCGTACAGGTTATTACTTGCGGAAACTATTGCGTAAAGAGTGTAACCCTAATTCACAGTATAATACAAAGAAGAAGCATTATACCGCACGTATCCGTTATACAGAGATGTTTCTGATTTATGCGGAGGCGGCTAATGAGGCTTGGGGACCACAGAATAAGCATGGACATCTTTTTAGTGCTTATGATGTAATCAAAGCCATTCGTACGCGTGCCGGTTTAGGTATCGATAATGGAGATGCTTATTTGGAGAGCATAAAGGATAATAAAGACAAGATGCGTGAACTAATCCGTAATGAACGCCGTATCGAACTTTGTTTTGAGAATTTCCGTTTTTGGGATTTACGTCGCTGGAATGTTGATTTGACCAAACTGAATGAAACTGCTCTTGGGGTGGAAATAAGCAAGAATGGTTCTGTAATGAACTACTCTCCGCTTACGGTAGAGAAAAGGAAGTATGAGGAGTATATGATTTACGGGCCAATACCTTTTGCTGAAGTAATGAAGTGGAGCAATCTGGAACAGAATGTCGGTTGGAAATAATTGTAAAATAATAAATAATGAAGCATATGAAATTAATTAAATTAATATTTGCCATGTCAGTTGGAGTCTTTGTTTCATGGACGATGACATCCTGTGAAAATCAAGATAATGAATTTCCTGATTATGAGGGCGGCACTTCAGTCTATTTTGCAACCCAGTATCCGGTGAGAACGTTGGTTATGGGTGAAGATGAGTATGATACGACGCTGGACAATGCTCATAAATGTAAGATTAATGCTACTATGGGCGGTGTTTATGCTAATAAGAAGGATATCACGATAGATATTGAAGTAGATAATACATTGTGTGATAACCTTTATTATTCGTATACTTCTGCATCTGAAAATGTGCCGGTAAAAGCTATGCCTTCCAACTACTATACATTATCTGATGATAAGATCACTCTGAAGAATGTATTGATGGATGGTGTGGAAGTCTCATTTACTGATGCTTTTTTTGCTGATCCCGAAGCATTGACCGCTACCTATGTTATACCTTTGGTAATGACAGGTGTGACTAATGCTGACCGTATTTTGAATGGTACTTTGTCCGAAGGGGCAGAAGCCGTCAGATGTAATTCGTCAGTGTGGTTGGTGCAACCACAGGATTATGTACTTTATTGTGTGAAATACATCAATAAATGGACTGGTAAGTATCTGCGTCATGGCGTGGACAAAGTGACAGAAAACGGGACAACTACCGAGAATGATCGCCATAACGAGTATGTAGAAGATGATGAAATATGTCAGGCTGTAACAAAATCTTTGACTGAAACCATTCTTACAGTTACTACCAATTTAGGGACAACAGACAATCCGCGTAATATCAGTTATAAGTTGCTGCTGGTTTTTAATGGCGATGAATGTGTGGTTTCCGGGTTGGACGGCGTTACGGCTACTGGTACTGGTAAGTTTGTTCAAGACGGTGAGAAGAATAGTTGGGGTAATAAAGACCGTGATGCCATTTATTTGAAGTATACTGTGGATTTCAGTAATGGATTAAAGCTTGAAACAGAAGATACACTGGTTGCGCATAGTCGTGGCGTGGCAAGAGAAGATTTTACGCCGATCTATGTGAAGAATTAATCGTTAAATCTAGAAGAATATGAAATACTATAATAGAATTTTACTGCTTGCTATGGTTGCCGGAATAACTGTATCTTGTGCGGATGCGCTTTTTGCGGACTACAAGACAGAGAAACCGGAGAGTCTGAAAAAGTATGAGTACTTGAACGAATATGGTGATTTGAAAACATATATTGACCGTATCTCCCATCCCGACTTCAAGTTGGGAACGGGGGTCACGGTGAGTGATTTCTTGAAGCAAGATTTGGTTTATACTTTGACTGTCAACAACTATGACGACGTGACGGCTGGTAATGCCATGAAATATAGCTCCTGTGTAGATGCCAAAGGAAATATGGATTTCGGCACAGTCAAGAAGTTTGTGAAAACTGCAAAAGAAACAGGAATTAGTATTTACGGGCATACGCTCTGTTGGCATTCACAGCAGCAAAATGCTTATTTGAATGGGCTGATTGCGGATAAAGAACCGGAACCGGTTCCTGGTAGTTCAGAAATCGCACTTCATATAAAAACCTCGAAGCCTCAAGTGAATGTATGGGATTGGGAATTGTATTATGATTTGGATGAAGCATTAATAGCAAATCAAGAATATACTATAAGTGTGCGGATGAAGGCTTCTTCGGCTATAACCTTTCCGTTCTGGCCGGGGAAGAAAGATGGGACTGACACTCAATATGGTGCAGGGACCTTTTCAGCGGGTGAGCAATGGTCAACTAACACATTCACGTTTACGCCTTCTGCTGATATCGATAGGTTACGGTTCTGTTTCGGTTTGTTTGGCGGTGATTTGTATTTTGATGATTTAACATTGACTGCCTCGGGCTCTGATAGAAATTTGATTATGAACTCTACTTTCGAAGAAAGCAAAGATCTGTCCCGATGGAGTAAAGCGAGTTGGATTGATTTTGCTTATGGGATAGAGGAGGTCCAGGAAAGTGGATCCGTGTTAACTAATGTATATATATTAGAGGATGACTTTTCAAGCGGAACAGCTATGATGGGTTGGGGAAATAACTCGACTCGGCAGGTGATTGACGGAGTACATCAAATGACAAATCCGTCGGAAGTAAATTCTTGGGAAGCACAGGCAGGCTATGATTTTTCAGCTCCTTTGACAGAAGGGACTACCTATTTTTTAAAGATGAAGATTAAAGGCAGTGTAGCAGGTAGTATTGGGGCGGTCTTTCAAAAACCGGACGGATTTGCCGGGCGTGGTGACTTCCCTTCCATACCAATTACAACAGAATGGGAAGAGGTTACTGTATTTACCAACTGCACGGGAGATGCGGCTACTCGTATTCTTTTTAATTATGGGAAGTATGCCGGTACCATCTATATTGATGATTTGTCTATATATTGGCAGAAGTCGGGTAATACGATTCCTCTGACTCCTGAAGAGAAAGAAGAAATCCTCACGAACGAATTGGAACGTTGGATTAAAGGTATGTTGGAATCTTGCGGTGGTTATGTTAAGGCATGGGATGTCGTGAATGAACCTATTTCCGGAAAAGATTCGGATGGGGATGGCTATTACGATCTTCAGTCAGCTTCTCAAACAGATGATAATGGTGTTTCCGGTGAAAACTTCTATTGGCAGGATTATTTGGGTGATGATTACGCCCGTATTCCGATTAAGTTTGCGCGTAAGTATTTTGCGGAGTCCGGTGGTAACCCTGATGAGTTGAAACTTTTTATTAACGACTATAATCTGGAATCCGACTGGGATCAGAATAAGAAGTTAAAGAGCTTGATACATTGGATCGAACGTTGGGAATCTGACGGGGAAACAAAGGTGGACGGTATCGGTACTCAAATGCATGTGTCTTACTATATGAATCCTGCTACTCAGGCTAGTAAGGAAAACGCCATTATCAATATGTTTACCCTGTTAGCTTCTACCGGTAAGCTCATAAAGATCACAGAATTGGATATGGGTATTGTCGATGCAGCCGGTGAAACGATACTGACGGAGAGTCTGACAGACGAAATGCAGCAGAATATGTCTGATTTCTATCAGTTCATTATTGAGAAATATTTTGAGATTATTCCGGTGGCACAGCAATATGGCATCACTCATTGGAGCCCGACAGACAGCCCTTCTGAAAACTCCTTCTGGAGAAAAGGACAGCCAATTGGTCTGTGGGATTTGAATTACAACCGCAAACCTGTTTATGTCGGTTTCCTTGAAGGTTTGAGAAATGGTACTGCCAGTAAATAAATGAGATAGAAAACTATCATGTAGTTTATGCTGATTTAGATTAGGCACGCTCGTCCGGATAGCGGAGTCTCTCGATAGAGCTCCGCTATTATTTTAAATAGATGTAATTAAATAGATTGATGAAATTATGAAAAGAATAATAGGTATATTAACTTTGTCTTGTCTGTTGTTTTCTGCTTGTGGCAAGGATGAAATTCCGCAAGAGGAAAACGAAAAGAAAACAGAAGAAACAACACCCGGTGGTGATACCGGCGGTGATGAATCGGATGATGATCCTGATTCTCCGAAGCTGGTTGTTCCTTTACATGTAGAGGGACGTTATCTGAAAAATGAACAAGGGAAAATTGTCAACTTGCATGGATTTACGCAGACTTATAGTCCTTATTTTAATAACAACGCATGGAGTAATTATGATGTAAGCAGTTGTCTTAGCTATAACAAAAGTATGGTGGATAAAATACTGGCTGCCGGATGGAAATTTAACTTTGTACGTCTGCACATGGATCCTTATTGGAGTGATGATACTACGTTGCCTTATGTGCGTTATGAAGGACATGAACGTTTCTCGGAAACACGTTTCAAGAAGTACCTGAAAGAGTTATTTGTCCCAATGGCGGAATATTTTATTTCTAAAGGGATGTATGTGGTGATGCGCCCGCCGGGAGTTTGTCCACATGCAGGTGATACTGAAGATAACAGGTATCTAGGTATAGAGTTGGGAGATTCTTATCAGGAGTTTCTGCTGAAAGTATGGGACATTGTATCGCAGAATGCTGTTGTGAAGAATAATCCCGGGATTATGTTCGAGTTGGCTAATGAACCCGTTCATATAAAAGGTACAGACGGTAAATATGGTGGTGACGGTGATGCTTGCTTCATCAATATGCAAAAGTATTTTCAGGCGATTGTTGATAAAATACGTGGAAATGCTTGTAACAATATCATTTGGGTACCCGGATTGGGCTGGCAATCTCAGTATAGTGGCTATAAAAACCATCGTATCGAAGGAGAAAATATTGGTTTTGCCGTACACTGTTATCCGGGCTGGTATGGAAGTGATGCCGAACAGGACAGTGGTGAAGGAAATGGCTCCTCTACAGGAGGGGGATATGAACCTTTCCAACGTGGTTGGGACAAGCAAGTAGGTCCGGTAGCTAGTTTTGCTCCTGTCATGGTGACTGAGATAGACTGGGCACCGAAGAAATATGATGCAACATGGGGGAAAAGTATTACGGGAGTGGCGAAAGGCGAAGGTTTTGGAGCTAATTTCAAATACATAGCCGATCAATCTGGCAACGTTTCCTGGCTGTTCTTTACTACAAAGTCTCATGAACTGGCTGCTTTTAAGGATGTAGCGGGTGAACCGGGAAACTATACTTTTTTGAATGATCCGGAAGCGTGCCCGTGGGCTATTTATCACTGGTTTAAAGAGTATGCCGAAATGGATGAATAATAATATCAGTTTTGTTACAAGATGAAGAAGATTATATTATTAAGTTGTTTATTATGTGCAGGCATATTTGCCTTTGCACAAGACCCTAATTTCCATATTTACCTTTGTCTGGGACAATCCAATATGGAAGGAAATGCAAAGATTGAGGCCCTGGATACATGCAATGTCAATGAACGCTTTCTGATGATGGCGGCTGTTGATTGTCCGTCTTTGGGACGCGTCAAAGGACAATGGTATAAGGCTGTTCCTCCGTTGGTACGTTGCCATACAGGGTTAACACCAGCCGATTATTTCGGACGTACATTGGTGGAAAGGCTGCCTGATAATATTAAGGTAGGTGTCATCAATGTAGCTGTAGGTGGTTGCAGGATTGAACTGTTTGATGAGGAGAATTGCGAAGAACATATTGCCTCTCAACCGGAATGGCTGAAAAATACCGCGAAAGCGTATGGTAATAATCCTTACCGTAGACTAAAAGAATTGGCTGTAGAAGCACAGAAAGCCGGTGTGATTAAAGGTATCCTCTTGCATCAAGGCGAGTCTAATACCGGTGATAAAGAGTGGCCTCAAAAAGTAAAGAGAGTCTATGAGAATCTGTTGCGGGATTTGAATCTTCAGGCAAAGGATGTTCCCTTACTGGCGGGAGAAGTGGTGCATGCCGACCAGAATGGTAGATGTGCAAGCATGAATGAGATAATCAATACGCTGCCGCAAGTGATTCCGACCGCATATGTGATTCCTTCTTCGGGCTGTCCTGCCGCAGAAGATAATTTGCATTTCACGGCAGAAGGATACAGAAAATTGGGAGTGCGGTATGCCGAGAAACGACTCCTTTTGTTGGAGAAAGAACCAAACTCCGGGATTACTACCGAACCGGCATCCACTAATATTCCGGGATATGACTATCCCCGGGTGGATAAAGAGGGGCGTGCTCATTTTCGTTTCTATGCTCCGCAGGCTACCAAGCTACAAGTGGATTGTTGCGGAAAGAAGTATGATATGTGGAAAGATACCGGAGGACTCTGGACGGTTACGACCGACCCTCTACCTGTAGGATTTCATTATTATTTCCTGATAGCAGACGGAATGTCGGTAACAGATCCTTCCAGTTACACATTCTTCGGTTGTTGCCGTATGGCAAGTGGCATCGAAATCCCTGAAGGTGAGGAGGGGGATTATTATCGTCCTCAACAGGTACCTCACGGGCAGGTTCGTTCCTGTACGTATTATTCGGAAACACAAAAAGAGTTTCGTCGGTGTATGGTATATACGCCGGCAGAGTATGAAACTCATCCGAAGAAGCGTTATCCGGTACTATATTTGCAGCATGGTATGGGAGAAGATGAAACCGGCTGGAGTACACAAGGACGTATGAATCATATTATGGATAATTTGATTGCATCCGGCAAGTGTGTGCCGATGTTGGTAGTGATGGATAGCGGAGATGTGGAAGCTCCGTTCCGGCCGCGTCCCGGAAAGGATATAAATGAAGAGCGGGCTCTGTATGGCGCAACTTTTTATGATGTTATCCTGAAAGACTTGATACCTATGATAGACCGTACGTTCCGCACCAAGACCGACCGCGAACATCGTGCGATGGCAGGATTGTCGTGGGGAGGACACCAGACTTTTAATACTACACTGCCCCACCTTGACAAGTTCTCTTATATAGGGAGTTTTAGCGGAGCAATTTTCGGATTGGATATGAAAACTTGTTTTAACGGAGTATTTTCCGATGCGGACGGGTTCAATAAAAGAGTGAATTATTTCTTTCTTGGTTGTGGTACGGAAGAACAAATGGGAACAAAAAAAATGGTAGAATCACTCCGCGAATTGGGAATCAAAGTCGATTATTATGAATCGAAAGGTACGGGACATGAATGGTTAACTTGGAGACGTTGCCTGAAAGAGTTTCTTCCAAACCTGTTTAAACATTAAATAATATGAATATGAAACTTAAACAAGCTGCGGCAGTATTGCTGTTTTTAGGGATATTGCCATATCATTTATCTGCGCAAAATCCGATTGTACAAACTTGCTATACTTCAGATCCTGCCCCTATGGTGCATGATGGTACATTGTATGTCTATACAGGACATGATGAAGATAAGGCTGATTTTTTCTGGATGCAGGAATGGCGTGTGTACTCTACCAAGGATATGGTGAATTGGACAGACCATGGTTCTCCTCTTGCTATTGAATCATTTGCTTGGGCGGACGACCGTGCCTGGGCGGCACAGTGCATCGAACGTAATGGTAAGTTTTATTGGTATGTCTGTTTGCACTCTAAACTGACTAATACCATGGCGATCGGTGTGGCAGTCGGTGATACGCCTGTCGGTCCTTTTAAGGATGCCATCGGTAAACCCCTTCATGACGGGAGCTGGGATTATATAGATCCTACCGTATATATAGATGATGACGGTCGTGCTTATCTGTATTGGGGAAATCCGAATATCTATTATGCAGAATTGAATGAAGATATGATTTCTTTGAAAGGTGAAGTGGGTAAACTGGAACAGACTGTTGAGAGCTTTGGTGCACCCAATCCGGAAAAGCGTGTCAAAGGTGTTAAGTATAAAGATACTTATACAGAAGGTCCATGGCTTCATAAACGGGAAGGAAAATACTATCTTCTTTATGCTGCCGGAGGTGTACCCGAACATATTGCCTATTCCATGAGTGACGGACCTCTTGGTCCGTGGAAGTATATGGGAGAAATCATGCCTTTACAAGATACAGGCTCGTTTACTAACCATTGTGGAGTGATAGACTATAAAGGCAATTCTTATTTCTTCTATCATACGGGTAAGCTGCCGGGTGGTGGAGGTTTCGGGCGAAGTGCGGCGGTGGAGCAGTTCAAATATAACGCTGACGGCACTTTCCCGATTATTAATGCTACCCGGGAAGGGGTATCACCGATAGGCACGCTCAATCCTTACGAAAGGGTGGAAGCTGAAACTATCGCGTTTTCTGAAGGTGTGAAGTCCGAGCCAAATGTGAAAACCGGTGTATATATATCTGACATTCATAATGGAGACTATATAAAGGTACGTGAAGTGGATTTCGGCAATAAATCTCCCAAACGGTTCACTGCTACCGTTGCCAGTGCCCTTCGTGGCGGGACACTTGAAGTACGTACAGACAGTATAAGCGGACCATTAATTGCGGAACTGACTATTCCTTCAACGGGAGGTTGGGAATGCTGGAAAACATTGCAGACTGATATTGTAAAACCGGTCACAGGAATACAAGATATTTATTTTGTATTCAAAGGACGTAAAGGCTGCAAACTGTTTAACTTTGATTGGTACAAGTTTAACAGATAAACATGCTAGAGAGCAGTTGGGTTACTCTTCTTTTTTACTCAACTGCTCTTTCATATACATTGAAGGCGGCATTCCATACAATTCTTTGAATGTTGTTGAGAAATTGTTAGGATCAGTGAATCCTGTTAACATGGCTATCTCGGATATGGTATGCTGTTTTTCGGACAATAAACGTGCGGCTTCTTTTAAACGTATATTACGTATAAAGTCACGGGTTGTCTGGTTGGTGAGTGCCTTGAGTTTCCTGTGAAGATGTACGCGGCTGATACCTACTTCGGTGGTGATTGTCTCTATTGTCAAGTTAGGATTACTGATATTTTCATTGATCACTTTCATAATACGTTCCATCAATTTTTCATCGGGTGATTTCACTTCCAGTTTCTGAACCTTGTTCTCCTGGTTTTGCTGGCCTGTAAATACTTTGCGTAACTGCTGTCGTGTATTAATCAGATTTTCTACCGTCTTTTGCAGAATTTCGATATTGAATGGCTTCATGATATAGGCGTCGGCTCCTGTATTCAGACCTTCAAGGTTGTCTTCTTCCCTCGTTTTCGCAGTAAGCAAAATGACTGGGATGTGGTTGAGGTTTACATTCTGCTTGATCTTCCGGCATAAGGTAAGTCCGTCCATTTCGGGCATCATGATGTCACTAATGACTAAATCCGGAGTCTTTTTAAATATTTGCTCTAATGCTTCTTTACCATTACGGCTTTCCATGATATGAAATTTGTCCCCAAACTCCTTCGCTATATAATTTCGGATTTCTTCGTCGTCTTCTACAACTAATACGCGATATTTAGTTTTTACCCTGACTTTCTTTTCTTCCTCATTTTCTATAATGGGAGAGATGACAGGAACAGTTGGTACGGTTACTGTTACCTTTTGCTCATTGTTGTCAACTTCTTCAGGGCGTAGATGCTTGTTACCCAACGGTAATCGGATAATAAAACGGCAACCCGGTTGTTCTTTATTATTTTCTACATAGATAATTCCATGATGTAATTCCACTAATGAACGAGTAAGATGTAATCCTATTCCTGTTCCGCCTTTCGGATTCTGTTGGCTGTTACGGATTTGATAGAAACGTTCGAAGATGTGTTCTTTTTCCTGTTCATCGATGCCTGTTCCGGTATCCGAGATAATTATTTCGGCATATTGTTTCAAGGGATCGGGCAGCGTATTATCTTCTCCCGTACGGATGGTAATATCTATGTTTCCTTTTTCAGGAGTAAACTTGAAGGCATTAGACAGAATATTCAGGATAATCTTATCAAAATTACCTGTGTCTACCCATACATTCAGTTCTCGGAGCGTACTGTGAAGTTGTAGCCGGATATTTTTTGTATTTGCCTGTTGACCGAAAGTTGTACATAAATCCTCAATAAAAGGAATAATGTTGGTCTCCCGGAACATCAGGAACATTTGTCCTTTATCAATTTTCCGAATATCCATTAGTTGATTGACAAGATTCAGAATACGTTCCGCATTTCTGTAGATAATATGATATATTTTCAGGCGTTCATTGTTGTCCTCATTCTTAATCAGTTTCTGTAGAGGGCTGATGATTAGAGACATCGGAGTGCGTATCTCATGAGAGATGTTGATAAAGAACTGCAATTTTGCTTCATTGATTTGTTCGGCATGGATATGTTGCAGCATTTCCTGATGCATTCTGTACCGATGTCTGATCTGAAGAATAATGATAAATATAATGGTCAGTAATAATAAATAGTAGATAACTTTGGCCCACCATGAAGCATACCATGCAGGAGATATAAAGATGGTAATTTCTTTTATATTTGAGTACACAGTGTTGTCTTTTGCTCTGATTTTAAAGTTATAGGTACCGGGTTTCAGATTGCTGAATGAGATACGGTTTACACCTTTGGGCAAACTGATCCATTTTTCATCGTTGATAGAATAAAGGTAGTTGATGTGTTCGGGGGCATTTAATTCCAGAGTGGCAAACTCGATACTGAACACATTGTCTTTATGGGATAGATAAAACTCTTTTGCGTTGAATACAGGGCAGTTGATAATATTATGAATACCGGATTTCATTCCTTTTCTAACCGGATTGTTATGCAGGAAAAAGTCGGTAATCCGGATATTCCATGTTTTTGCCGGATTGATAATGTCTTGCGGATTGAAATAGGTGATGCCATTCATTCCGCCAAACCAGATAATACCTTGTTTATCTTTGAATGAGGCATTCTTGTAGAACTCATTTCCCTGTAATCCGTCGCTGACATAATAATTGATAAATTTGTTGTTTTTCTTTTGGAATTGGGAAATTCCGGCATTGGTGCTTATCCAAAGAAAATCTTTTCCATCTCCTTGTATGGCATATATTGTATTACTGGGCAATCCGTCTGCAGTAGTATAAGTGGTTAGTTCTTTCGTTTTTTTATTCCAACCGGATAATCCTTCGGAACTGCCCAACCAGACAATTCCGTCGGCATCTTCAAAGATTGAATAAATAACGTTTTGTGAGAGTATCTTATGACTTTGAAAATCAGGGCTGTCAAGATCTATACAGTTGACGCCGTCATAAGTTCCGACATACAGTTTATTATCATCGGAATAGTGCAAGCAACCTATCCATTCGTTGATTAGAGATGTCTGAGATTGTACGGATGTAAATTCCTTAGTTTTCAGGTCATAGTAGAACAAACCGAATCCCATTGTCGCAATCCAAAGACGCTTGTTTTTATCTTCTGCGAAGTCATATACACGTTGTATATAGTTGTTGTTCTTATCTATCAGTTGGTACTGGTAATCGCATAATCCTGTCTGTTTGTTCAGCTTTCCCATACCGTTGATAAAGGAGCCGACCCAAATGTTGTACTCGGAATCTTCATATAGTTTTATAACTGTCGAAGGCACAGAATTAGGGTGATTAGTATGCGAGAAATGTTTAGCCGGTTCTAACTTTTTTGTCAGGGCATAAATTCCGTCATTGTCGGTTCCTACCCATAACATACCGTTGTTGTCTTTGCAGAATGAGGTTATACAACTGGAACCGATCATGTTTTTATCCATGGATTTATGTCCTATATACTTGAAACTGTTTGTTCGGGCAGGTATCTGCATGACTCCTTTCTGATAAACAGCCAACCATAAGTTACCGGAATTGTCTTTTAGGATAGAATGTATTTTTGAATTTTTTGAATCAAAATAGTTGTTGTCAAAATTGTATTCGGAGATTTCATGAGTTTGGTTATTGTAAACACTCATACCTTTACCGTCAGTTCCGATATATAATTCATTTTGTGGTCCGGAATAGAGGAAACAGATAGGAAATTCTCTCTTTTCTTTAAAATCAACAGGTATAAAGGAGTCTTGTCTTTTGTTATAGACGAATAGTCCTTTTCTCATACTTCCTACGTAAATATTTCCACGTGAATCTTCACATATACTTTTGATATATCCATTGTCTTTAGATAAATATAAAGTAAGTTGGTTATTAGAATCAAGACGATATATTCCTTCTTCTCCTTTTGCTATCCAGACATTCTGTTTCTTGTCTTCAATCATAAATCCTGTTGATGTTATGGGAATATCAATTTTTTGAACGGTCAACTGGTAATCTTTGATATTCAACTTACACAACATATTTCCGGATACCCATATTTCTCCATTTCTCCTTTCGATAAAAGAAACAATATTGCTTTCAAATATTTCTCCATTGTCTTCTCTTATTGCAAGTGGGGTAAAATTGTCTGTAGCCGGATCATACATTTGAATTCCCATATATGTACCGATAAACAAACGACCTTTGCTGTCTTCAAAAACAGTACGAACAAAACTGTGGGCTAACGAATGTTCATTATTGGGCTCATGTTTGTATATGGTAAATTTAGCACCGTCATAACGGTTCAGACCATCTTCTGTTGCAATCCAAATGAAACCGTTTCGGTCTTGATATATTTGATTAATCAAACTACTGGATAGCTCTTTGTCAGTAGTGAATAACTTAGGAGATTGCCCGTTGCATAACAAAGAAAACAATAATAATAGAAAAGTCAATACATTTTTCATAGTTTATAGATCGTTGTTTGTAGTACAAAGAAAACTAAAAACCTAAATATAACCTAATAAAAGATGAATATTTTCAATAGGCTCCGGGAGCGCAATCGGATGTTGTAACATCGTTCGTAAAAAATGTAACACGAGAAAAGATTCACCTCTCCTTATGTGTTATTGTTTTCATTCGATTGTATTTACAATATAGGTTTTACCGGCCTTTGTTTCGATGTCATATTCATAAAACTTTTGCAGTTTGGGAGATTGCGCACTTACCCCTTTGGCTACAAGAGGTTGTTTGATAGGAGTGGTGGCGAATAAACTATTTGAGCACTCTTTCCCGTTTACTTGTTTTAAGCCTTTCCCTTTCAGGGGGGCATAAGACCGGATGCGGAGCGTACCGCCTATATTCGATCGGATGATCGCTTTATTTAACACATTGTTTTTCCAGTCCATATCGACAGTAAAGTTTCCACGTGCCACCAACCCCTTCACACTTCCTTCTTCCCATGCATCAGGCAATGCTGGCAATAAATGTACGGCACCGTCATGACTTTGAAGCAACATTTCCGCTACTCCGGCTGTATAACCGAAATTACCGTCAATCTGGAAAGGCGGATGGGCATCCAGCATATTGGGATAGGTACGTCCGTTCGGATATTCTTTAGCCAAGTGATCGTTGGGCAATAGTTGAATCATATTTTTGATGATTTGGAAGGCATGGTTTCCATCCAGCATACGTGCCCAGAAATTGACTTTCCAGCCGATACTCCAACCGGTAGCCTTATCACCGCGTTGCAGCAATGTGTTTCTTGCTGCCTGAAATAACTCGGGATTCGAGTATGGAGAAATTTGGTTACTCGGATATAGCCCGTACAAATGTGAAATATGACGGTGCTCGTCCTTGGGATTGTCAACATCTTCCAGCCATTCTTGTAGTTGGTTATGTTTCCCTATTTGCATAGGTGGCAATTTCTCTAGCGTTTGTTTTAGGGAGTCTTGGAAAGAGGGGGCTTCACCTGCGATGTGTGAAGCCAATAAGGTATTATGCAGTGCATCAAAAGCAATCTGGTTATCCATGGTGCATCCGGCAGTGACCGGACCATGTTCCGGTGATACAGAAGGAGACACTACCAACCATTTATACACTGGATGTTCTACCAGAAAATCCATGTAGAACTGCGCTGTTCCTTTCAGGATGGGATAGTACTCTTTCAGGAACTCTTTATTTCCTGTAAAGAGGTAATGTTGCCAGATATGTTGTGCTAACCAGGCTCCCCCACTAGGCCACATGCCGGCTGCAGCAAAGTCTACAACTCCGCAAATTCGCCATAAATCAGTATTATGATGCGCCATCCATCCCCTACAATCATACATGGTTCGGGCTGTTTCTGCTCCTGTGGCAGATAAATCTTTCAACATAGAGAATAGCGGACTATGTGTTTCACTTAAATTAGTGACTTCTGCCGGCCAATAGTTCATTTCTGTATTAATGTTGATGGTGTATTTACTATCCCAAGGTGCATGAGTACTGTTGTTCCATATACCTTGCAGATTAGCCGGTTGTCCACCCGGTTGCGAAGAAGAAATCAGTAAATAACGTCCATAATGGAAAAGTAGAGCTGCCATTGCCATGTCTTCCCCATTTCCGAAGTTTTCAATTCGTTTGGGAGTCTCCAGTTGGGAAGTTTTGCCTGTCGGTAATGTAAGGCGTACACGGTCAAATTGTTTTTTATAATAAGCGATATGGCTTTTGAGAGCTTTTTCGTAAGGTATTTGCATTGCTCTTTTCAGATATTCGCTGGTCCGGTGGGATTCATCGGCGCTGACATCCTGGTAGTTTACGTAGTTGGTTGCTGCCGATATATAAAGGATGGCTTCTGTTCCTTCATTTATTTGGAGCGTATTTCCTGCCGGGCGGAGAGTGCCATTCGTTTTTACTTGGATTTGACATTCTGCCCGTAGTGCGGCTTTCAAACCTTCCTGTTCTTTTCCTTGACAGGTGACGGTCAGCTTATCATTCTGAACATTCACCTTATGTACTAAAGGGCAGTTATATGCAACAGTAAAGTTCAGTGCGTTTGCTTTACTTGCTTTGATATGCATAATAATGACATTATCAGTAAATGAAGCAAAAGTGGTGCGTGTATAAGTGACGTTATCCACTTGATAACGGGTAGTTGTCGTTGCGTTCTCCAGATTCAGATCGCGGTAGAAGCCGGATGCATTTTGGTGTTCCGGAAATTCCAGATAAAGGCTACCTAATGTCAGATAGCTCATACCGTGTTGCTGAGTTAAGAAGTTGGCGTCAATGAGTCTTTGCGCTTCCTTGTTTCTCCCTTCAAAAATCAGTTTGCGTACAACCGGTAGAACATGTACGGCATTCGGGTTATTATTATTGTATGGAGAACCTGCCCAAAATGTTTCTTCATTGAGTTGTAATTCTTCGCGTTCGATTCCGCCATATACCATGGCTCCAAGACGGGAGTTACCAATAGGGAGGGATTCCGACCAATTTTGTGCAGGTTGACTATACCACAGCTTCAGGTCCTGTCCTGAAACAAGGTTGCTTATTAATAGGAATAATACAAAAAAAGTGTTTCTGTTCATATTGTATGGATTTGTAGCAAAGGTAGCTCATTTCCCAATACAAAAGGCAAAAAAATGTTTCTGAAATCTACCTTGGAAGTAACTTCTTTTCATATTTATGTTACTAATATATATGATGTATGTTCCACAGGATAAAATAATAACTGCCGGTCCTTGTAAAAAGAAGCCGGCAGTTATTATTTAAGCAACTAGCAGGTATACCTGATCTATGTTACTTTTTAGCTACTAAAACTATATTATTAATATCTACTTTTTTGTTTTTTCCCATCCCAATGGTGACTTTGGTAATAGAGCCTGGATCAATTGTAATCTTACCGGCTTTTTCATCTTTAAAAGCACTGAATTGCACCTTCTTCTTGCCTTGTGTATAAAATCCCATAGAAACTTTTACCGTTTCACCGTCTTGGGTATATTCTATTTTTAATGAACAGATGGCATTTGTGGCATTTTCATCTAATTTTTTGAAGTTGGTCGCTTCAAAGTTTATTCCGGTGTAATTAGTGTAATCATTTTCTGGAAATACCAAGTTTCCATAACCGGTGGAAATTAAGGTCTGCCCTTCTACTGTCAGTTTGTTATTGGCTTCGCATTGACTGACTTCGATAGTCTTGTCTACTTGTGCATTGACACTTAAGATTCCCAAACATGCAACTAGTGCTGCTACTAAATACTTTTTCATGTTATTTTCTTTTAGAGGTTAATAGCTGATTTATTTTCTATAGGCAAAGTTAGGATATCTTTTCGGAGAGATAAAAAATCTGTGTTTCAATAGTTTTTGTATATGTTTCATTCTTTTTTTGGTGCAAAGGGGACTAAATTTAAAAACAAATGAAACGAATTAAATAGTCCGATTTTGAAAAGAATTACTTTCTTTGCACAAAGAAAGGACAGTTTACTATGAAAAGACTATTACTGCTGATGATTGTATTTTGGGGTGGAATTGTACAGGTGGTCGCCGAGAATACATTGTTCTATGATTCCAAACAATTAACTTGCGATCTGATTACTTCCATTTGCCAAGATAAAGATGGGTTTATTTGGATCGGGACAGATTATGGCCTTAATAAATTCAATGGTATACAATTTACTCATTATTATAATAATCCAAAGGATAGCACTTCGTTATCCGATAACTCTGTAAAAGCCCTGATGCTTGACAATGAAGGCACGTTATGGGTGGGAGGTATTGGCGGATTACAATATTACGTTCCGGAAGAAAATGCATTTCGAACAATTAAGTTTGAAGAAAACTCATCTTTCCATATCATGTGTATCACTCAATTGCGTTCGGGTGAAATATGGGTTGGCTCTTCCGGGAGAGGAATTTTCCGTATTCGGAAAGATACAGGAACAGGTGTGCAAATGACAGATATTCCCGATGTATCTGAACATGCCCATTATGGAGTAATATATGAAGACCGTCATGGGAGCATCTGGATTGGAGTAAACGGTATCGGTTTACTTCGATATGATCCTTCTACACGAACGAGTAAGATGTACACACGGGCTATTTTAGATGGCGGTTCTTCAATTTCCGGAATGGCCGAGGATCATTCGGGTAATTTCCTCCTTTCCACGGGTACTGCTGCTTATTATTATGATAGAGAGAATGACAGCTTTACCAAAATAGAACATAATGAATCTTGGTTGCCGGCACGTTCCATACTCGTAAGCCAAAAAGGGACACGTTATTTGGCAACCTTTGGCAAAGGATTGAAGGTTATTCAACCCGATTTGAAAGAACTTCGTTCCGAGGTGATCACTCTTCCTTTTATTGATGTCAATAATGCTAAAATACGTGCTATTTATGAAGATCATAACCAAAATTTATGGATAGGGTGTTATCATAGAGGAATGGTTATGGTGTCTAAAGAATCTACACCTTTCCATTTCTGGAGTATTCCTACCCGTGAATATCCGCAGGCTGGTGTGATAACTGCCTTGTATAAAGATGATGATGGACATATCGTTAGCGGTGTAGAAGGCGAAGGAGTGTTTAAAATTACTTCGGAAGGAAATATAACCGATCATCTGTTTTCAGGTAAAACGGTTTCATCCATCTATAAGGATTATAGTGGTAATTTGTGGTTTGGAGGCTATTATTCCGGGCTTTATATGCAGGATACCAAAGGGAACGTACGTTTTATGTTACCGGAAATTAAATTGAAGGATATAAAGAAGATCACAGGTGATGATAAAGGAAACCTATATATTTCTTTATTCGGTTCCGGATTCATACGATATCACCTACCCACTCAAACAGTCACGGAATATCAAAGTTCCTCCGGTGGGTTAAGGAACAATTGGATTTATACTCTACTTCTTGATTCCCAAGAAAGATTGTGGATAGGACACTGTAATGGAGTGGATTATTTCGATCCTGTAACCGAGAAATTTACTCCTGTATTGAGTCAATCATTAGGTAATTTCATCGCTTACTCATTATTGGAAGACGTACGTGGAAATATTTGGGCGGGAACGAATAAGGGACTTATGTGTTATCATCCCGAAACAAAAGAACTTCATTACTATGATGAAGAAGACGGACTTTCTAATAATTTTGTATATGGGTTGGCAGAAGATGAGAGGGGGAATATCTGGTGTAGTACCTTGAAAGGCATTAACCTGATAAAAGTCGCTGAAAATAAGATTGCTTCCTATTATTCCGAACGTGGATTGGTGGATAATGAGTATACTATTGGGGCCAGCTATCAGTCAATGAATGGCCTTATCTATTTGGGAGGTGTGAAGGGAATAACGACTTTTCATCCGGATAGCGTCACAGCTCAAAAAGGGAAGTCGACTGTGATATTATCCAATCTTTATTTAGGAGGAGAAGCAATGACAGCTAAAAGTAAATCCGGTGGAAAACCCATTTTGGATACTTTTGTAACTCGTGCCGACAAAATTAGTCTGGCTTATGAAGACAACACGTTTACGCTTGAGTTTTCCACATTGGATTATCGTAATTCAGGAAATATTTTCTATGAATATCGTATCAGAGAGTATGAAAAGAACTGGACCTCTACTCAATTGGGAATCAATCAAATCACATACAATCATTTAAATTCCGGCAAGTATACATTTGAAATACGCGCCTGTGAGAACGGGCAGTATACCCCTGTGAAGGTGATACGGATTGATATTGCGGCACCGTGGTGGCGTTCGTCTCTGGCTTATGTTTGCTATGCGTTGATATTGTTTGTTGTTGCATTCCAGATTTATTTGAGTGTTCGTCGCCGGCACCAAAAAGAAATGAATGAAGAGAGAATCAAACTATTTATCAACCTTTCACATGAGATTCGCTCTCCAATGACTTTGATTGTGAGCCCGTTGGAGAATTTGTTAAAGAGAGACTATGATACCGATACGATGAAGATGTTGCGCCTGATGCAAAAAAATGCGAATCGCATTATTAATCTGATGAATCAGTTGCTTGATATGCGTAAAATTGAAAAAGGGCAATTGAATATTCATTGCGTTGAAACGGACATGGTGGATTATATCAAAGAATTGATCTCTTTATTTACTTATCAGGCGGAGAAAAGGAATATAAACTTGTGTTTTGATTATGAACAAGAGGAGCTTCCGGCATGGATTGATCCTAATAATTTTGATAAAGTATTGGTAAACCTGCTGTCGAATGCTTTTAAATATACACCGGATGGAGGTGAAATAAAAATCAGCCTGCGTGAGAAGGTGAATGAACTTACTGTTGGAGATTTGCAGCATTTTATTGAGATTGAAGTAATTGATACTGGATCCGGCATTGACGCCAACAAATTGGAAAAGATATTCGAACGTTTTTATCAGGCACCTTCCAATGGTTTCAATGGAAGTATCGGTTTTGGTATAGGACTGAATCTGTGCCGGATGATAGTCAAATTGCATCACGGTACTATCAATGCTTGTAACCGACAAGATGCGCAAGGAAGTCGTTTCATTATTCATATTCCTTATGGGAAAGACCATTTGAAGAAATCCGAATGGACGGATGCGGAAAACAAAACTACTTCAAGAGTTCCTTCTGTCTTGGGACTTTCTCAAGAAAGTGAAGAAGAAACGGCTACGACAAGAAACCATAAAGCGAGTTATAGGATTGTGATCGTAGATGACGATGATGAGATTCTTCGTTTCCTGGAGGCGGAATTGAGCTCGCAATACAAGGTATATATTTGCCGTAACGGGAAAGAGGGTTTGCAAACCATTCTGAAACAACAACCGGATCTTATAATTTCTGATGTCGTGATGCCTGAAATGGATGGTATCTCACTTCTGAAAATGGTTCGCAACAATCCGAATGTGAGTCATATACCGTTTATCCTGTTGACTTCAAAAGCGGAATATAAAGACCGTATTGAAGGATTAAGTAAAGGTGCGGATGCATATTTAGGAAAACCGTTTGTCGTTGAAGAGTTGAGAGTACATATCAAGAATCTGATTGAGACAAGATTGTTATTGAAAGGAAAGTTCTCTGGTGTCAGGGATCAGGTGGGAAAGATTGAAATTGCTGAAAATAAATCTGGAGATGAACGATTGATGGAACGGGTTATGAATGTGATGAATAAGTTTCTGGATGATTCGGAATTCAATGTAGAAATGCTTGCCAGGGAAGTCGGATTGAGTCGTGTACAGCTTCATCGTAAAATGAAAGATATTACAGGAGTTTCAACATCAGTCTTTATCCGGAATCTACGGATGAAGAAAGCGGCAGCACTGCTTCAGGAAGGGAAGCTGAATATTTCAGAAATAGCGGATGCGGTAGGCTTTGATAGTCAGGCTAATTTTGCAACTGTTTTTAAGAAGTTCTATGGAGTATCTCCTTCGGAATATGCTGCGTCTATCAGAAATAAAGGCGAATGATGCAAATTTAAAACTGCGTTATACATATAGCTAACTTTACGTTACATTTTACCAAACGTTTTAAAATACAAGATTGTAGTTTTGTGCTGGTTGAGGGCAATCTAAAGAATCGACAGATGCAAAAGTACAATCTTGTATTTTACTCTTGACTCCTTTTCCTATATTTTAATAATGAATGCATGAACACACAAAGTTGTATGAACAGGCTTTTAAAACTGAATTTCAGAACATAGCCCGGCAAGTTGGCAACAAATCAATTATGATGGCGGAGAACTGTTCTTATCATCCTGTCGTTCCCGAAGATGCCTCCATAAGGAAAGTAATACAGGCTGATACTCCAAAAGAAAGTTGGTATCAGGAACTGAAAAACACTGATCCATTTGTCGAATTAGTATTGCCGAAAATGAGTGTTACCACCGTTTTTTTCAAATTCAAAACAAATTGAAACGTATTTAAAAAGCAAATAAACGTATGTGCAACTTGATGTTACATTTCAAGTAGTGTAGTAGAATGTAAGTTCATACTTTTGTGTCGGACATTTGCTAAATATGTGTGTAAAATAATAAAGCAATATTTTATAAATGTAATATATATGAAGAACAATTATTTTTCAAGATGTGTGCTGCTAGCCGGATTATGTTCGGTTATTATGTTTTTTGCAGTCACTCCTGTTTATGCGACCGGAGGTGCATTTTCTCCTCTTCCGCATGTTGTCTCTGAAGGAGACATTACTGTTACCGGTAAAGTGGTTGATGATGCCGGAGAACCTTTGATAGGTGTTAGTATTCAAGTGAAAGGTACTAGTAAAGGTGCTACTACCGATGTGAATGGTAACTATACACTGAATATATCATCAGCTTCTACCCTTGTATTCTCATATATTGGAATGAAGACCATTCAACGGAAAGTGACGAAAGGCGGCAAACTGGATATCACGATGGAGAATGATGAGAATATGTTGGATGAGGTGGTAGCGGTAGGATACGGCTCAATGAAACGTTCGGACTTGACAGGATCAGTCGTTTCCATCAATGCTAAGTCCATAGAAGAATCAATGGCTTCTACAATTGACCAGGCGTTGCAGGGACGTGCGGCAGGATTGCAGATGACGCAAAACTCCGGTGTCCCGGGTGGAGGTACATCTATTCAGATTCGTGGTGTGAATTCATTAAACAGTACCAATGAACCTATTTATGTAGTAGACGGAGTCATTATCTCCGGTGAAACAGGTTCGAATACAAGTAATGCTATTGCGGGTATTAATCCGGCTGATATTGAAAGCATTGAAATTTTGAAGGATGCTTCGGCTACTGCCATTTATGGTGCGCAGGCGGCTAATGGTGTTATATTGATTACGATGAAAGCTGGTGTAACAGGCAAGCCCCGAATTAATTTTCAAGTCTCTATGGGAAATCAGGAAATACCGAATACAATTGATATGATGAATTTGCGTGATTACGCTCGTCACTATAATGAATTGTATGCCCTTATAAATGCCAGCAGGGTGAAAGATGCTTTTAGTCATCCTGAAACTTTAGGTGACGGTACTAACTGGCAGGATGAGATATTCCGTAATGCTCTGTTGCAGAACTATAATCTGTCAATTCGTGGCGGAACAAAAACGGTCAGCTATAACCTGTCCGGTGGATATTTGAGCCAGGACGGTATTTGTATCGGTTCGGATTTTGAGCGTTACACCTTCCGTATGGGAACAGAGATACAGGTTACTCCTAAGGTTCGTTTTGGAGGTACGGTGAATGTATCTTATACCAAGCAAGGTACAGGCATGGCTAGTTGGTCTATCATTCCCAATGCACTTTATCAAGCACCGGATGTTCCCGTACGTGATGAGAATGGTAACTTTTCCGGGCCGGAAGAGGACGATCAGCAGAATTTAAGCAACTACAGTAATCCGGTAGCGTTGGCGGCGTTAACGCAGCGTAATAATGAAAAGGGAGGTGCTCGTGCCAATCTTTTCATGAAAATCAATCCGTGGAAATGGCTGACTTACCGTACTGATTTTACGGCAGACGGCAATATCGATAATTATCAATATTTCCTTCCCCAATATGAATTGGGATACTCAAAGAATCCTTATCCTACTAATGAACACTCCAAAAACTACGGGCTTTACTGGGGATGGAAGAATGTAGTGACGATGGAGAAGACGTTCAAACGTAAGCATAAGACAAGTTTGATGTTAGGACATGAGATGACTTCCAGAAATTCAGATTATCTTCAGGGAAAACGTACACATGGTGATAATCTGCTGACAGACTTGGATGCAGGTGATGCTGCGTATGCCACCAATAGTGGAAGGGCAAGCAAGGCAACGTATCTCTCTTATTTCAGTCGTCTGTTTTATAGTTACGACAACCGTTACCAGTTAACGGCTACGGTACGGCGCGATGGAACATCCCGTTTTGCCAAGGGAAATCAGTGGGGGACATTCCCATCAGTAGCTGTGGCATGGCGTCTTTCCGAAGAGTCATTCTGGCGTCCGCTGAAAGATGTGGTTAATAACTTCAAGTTGCGTTTGAGTTATGGTGAAGTTGGTAACTCCAATGTCACTGCATTTGCTTACCAACGGATGGGAACGTATGTGCAGTCTATCTGGGGGACGAGTTTGCAGACCGCCAATATCGCTAATCCCGATTTGACATGGGAGAGTACCCGTTCTTGGAATGCAGGTATCGACCTGAACTTTTTTAATAACCGCGTCGAGTTTATTCTGGATGCATATATCAAAAAGACAAAGAACCTCTTGTTGCAACAAGATTATCCGGGATATATGGGAACTACTGGTAATGGTGCTGCAACAGCCCAATGGGCGAATATAGGCTCCATGGAGAATAAAGGTTTTGAATTTACATTGAACACGGTGAATATCTCCAACAGGGATTTTCAGTGGCGTACAAATGTTACATTCAGTTTGAACCGCAACAAGGTAGCAAGTATGAATACAGAGAATGCCTTTATCGACAAGACTTATCAAAATAGTGGTCAGACGGAAGTGATTACCCGCACTGCAGTCGGAAAGCCTGTCAGTCAGTTCTATGGCTATAAGGCAATCGGCCGCATCAATAGCGCTTCCGATTATTTGATAGATAATGGTGATGGAACTAGTACGGTAAAGATTGCTACCCCGGTATTGCGGGTAGGTGAACAGGTGGTTAACTCGGGTACGGATAAAGGTAGCCTTATCAAACAAATTTATATTGGCGACTATATTTTTGAGGATTTGAATAATGACGGAGTGATTGACGAAAAAGATCAGACATTCTTGGGAAGTCCGTTGCCTAAATTTACCTATGGTATTAATAATACCTTTAATTATAAGAATTTCGATTTGACCATATTCCTATACGGCTCGTATGGAAACAAAGCGATGAACTATCTGTCCCGTCGTATTACTAACCCCAATTCGAGCGGTAATGTACACGCGTCCGTTGCCAACCATGCCCGTTTGGGATACCTTGATGGAAATCCGGATAATACCGATGTCTGGAACATGTATATTCTACCCGGTTCTAACGGTTTATGCCGTATGTCTGTTAATGATGCCAATGATAACGACCGTATCAGTAGTCGTTATGTGGAGGATGCTTCTTTCTTGCGTATACAGAATATCGCTTTGGGATATACGTTACCAAAGAATTGGTTGAAAAAACTGAAGATAGAGAATGCGCGCATTTATGCGAATATTAAAAATGTATATACATTCACAGGCTATGACGGTTACGATCCGGAGATTGGCTCTACACAGGCGCAATATTCTTATTCCGGTCAGAGTATGTTGATGTACGGAGTGGATACGGGGCGTTGCCCTTCTCCCCGGATTTATACATTTGGTATTGATTTAACCTTTTAAATAGAAAACTTCCATGAAAAAGAATATTATATTATCAGTTGTTTGTGGAATGGTCGCGATGGCAAGCCTAACTTCCTGCAATGACTTCTTGCAAGTAAGTGCCACCAACCAGAAAGAAATGGACAAATCCTTTACTACTTATGACGAGTTGCGTTTGGCAACAGCTTATCTTTATATGAAACCTTGGTTTGGTTTTCACAGTACCCGTCTGTTTGCGATGGGAGATGCACGTGGAAACAATATCTACGGTGACAACAACAACGAGACAGGCTATGCTCCTTATTGCCTCTTTACCGACAAACCCAATACACCCGGACTTGCCGATGCGTGGAATTCACTTTACATTGTTGTTACGCAGGCAGACTACATCATTAACGATTATGCGCCACAGGGACGCCAACATTTCAGTGAAGTACAAGCGAATGCTTGCGAGGGAGAAGCACGTTTCATGCGGGCGGCGGCTTATTACTATTTGGCTTCCTACTGGCATGATGTGCCCATTATGGAGAATCCAATTGCTCATACGGAAGCTTTCAATATGGCTCCCACACGCTTCGAGGATGTGATTCGCTACGGTATCCGCGACTTGGAGTACGCTGCGGAGTGGTTGCCGCTTGCCGACGCGGATGGTCGTGTGACTCGCTATTCGGCTTTGGGACTACTGGCACGCTATTATGTAACGCTGGCAGCGTATGCGCGTGGCGGACACTGTACACAGGCTACTATGGATTATTATGAGGCCAGCGGTTCTCACGATTTGGCTGACATTCTTTACGGCTTGGCCAAGGAGGCTGCCGGAGAAGTGATTCTTGCTCAGAACAGATATGGATTGATGGAAGAATATGAAGAAATCTTCCGGGTACAGAACAATAATTGCAAAGAGGTATTGTTTGCTTTGCAACCGCTGCAAGGTGTCGACTCCTACGGAATGGGTAACAGCAACGGAAGCGGTTTGTGTTCTTACACAGAATTGCTGAACGGCTTAAGTGCCTACAACTCCTCTTATGTATCTTACGACTGCCTGCGTATGCTGATTAATTCCGGCGGACGTTCCCGTCTGCGTGGTAATGTGCTTTGTCCGGGAGAGTTCTATGACTATATCGGTACACATTTAGAGGATGGTGGTTGGGCTGCCGGATATAAAGGCGGGCAGAAAGCGGCTGGATTGGAAACGAACAGAAAAGTTGCCTTCAAGAAACAGGTGGTAGGCAGTGCGGAAGATACCGACAATATAGCTATTTCCGGGAACTCCGGTTTTTGCACACCGATGTTGCGCCTTGCGGAAGTTTACCTGCTGTATGTGGAGGCTTGTATGGGAACCAGTGATGAGCTGACCGACCGGGGTGCCTTGAAATATTACGACGATGTCCGGAAGCGTGGCTACAAGATGGAGATAGAGAGTGGCGAATTGACCTACTATGACACCAACTATCTCACCCGTAATGATTTGTTGAGAGAATTTCGTGTAGAGTTCTTTATGGAAGGTCTTTGGTGGCCTACGTTGGTACGCCGTTCGTTTTACGACACAAAGTGGGTGACCGACTTTATCAATAATGAGTTGGTTATTATGACCGAAGGTGATGAAGGAGGACAGGTACGCAGTGACGAATGGGACAGCAACAGATGGTATGCTTACTATTATACGATAAACAAGAACACTCTTCAGGCAGCATTCAGCTCTGACAGTCCCCGCCAGTCCGACGGAGCCAAACTGGCGGTGCGAGCTACTCATACTCCATTGGCGGAAGGAGATTACGTACATTCAAATACCTCTGATGACAATGTATGGGCATTTTCTTATCCGGAAGTGGAAAGTACCCGTGACCCGTTATTAAATACAGCACCTGTTGCTTATGATTTTAACAAATAAGATGACTACTATGAAGATAACAGATAAGATATTAACGAATTTGTGTTTGAGCACTTTATTGTTGTTCTCGTTGTTTGGCATATTTTCTTGTTCTGACGACGATGATGATGTCCGCATATACAGTGTGTGGAGCAATATGCTTGGTGAAGAAGCTAAACAGATTACCTCTGTTTATACCGGAACCTGGATTCGGGTGGACGGTAGCGGCTTTAGTGGTTTGCAAGCTATTTATTGCAACGGTTTGCAGGTGAAGGAATACAATTCTACTTATATGAGTGACTCTCATCTTACGTTTAAAGTTCCCTCCAGCGTTCCGATGGCACATGAGATAGAAGAGGAATCAGTGAAAAATACCCTCAGGGTGGTAACTTCCCACGGTGAAGGAGTATACCGTTTCATCTTTAAGGATGTGAACAAGATGCCCGGTATTACTGACGTGTCATACACGCTGCCCCATCCGGGCGACTACATCACCCTTATAGGGAAGTACCTCAATGGTGCATCGGCCGTTTACTTTCCGGGCAATGACGGCAATGAAGTGCAGGTTCCCTATATCGAGGGCGCTGGGGATATGGTGGTATCCGAAGATGGAACGCGGATAACTGTTAAGGTGCCTGATGGAGTGGGCGAACGGAGCGGTTCCCTCCGGGTGGAGATGGCAGAATTGGGTGAGAACTATTATACCCCCAATTATATGTTCTACGACAAAGCAATGTTTGTGCACGACCATGAAGGAACCACAGCTTTGAACTATGGTGTGTCCGGAAGCGTCGTCTCTCCGCAGAAATGTGCCTATTACTCAATCAACGCGGTGGATGTGCCGCAAGTGCCCGCAGGTGCCAGAGCCTATGTCTTCAGTATACCCGAAACAGCTCCGGCCACTCTTCCGGTGGTAAGCGATAATAATTCGCCTTTCGGTTATTTCCGTTTCAATACAGGAATGCAATTACAGTATCTGATAGACAACAGTGACGGAGAATGGGCCAGAGAAACGGATGCCCGCAAGGCTGCTTTGCAGGCAGACATCTATATGAACCATGATTGGAGCACCGGTGTGGTAGGCTGGCGCATGAACAAGAATGGCGGAAAGGGTAATGGTGAAAGTGCATGGAATGTGGCTTCGTGGACTAACAATAAGCCATACGCATTTAACGGCAGCTGGAAGACTCTTACTTTCGAGATACATACCAAGTATGCCAACTTGGGCGAGGCGATTGATGCTTGGAGTGTGAGCGGTGTACACTCACTGTTCACTATCCTCAACTTCGATGTCCTGTCGGCCGGATTGACCATGAAAGAGGGATCGGATTTCCGTATGTTCATCACCAACTTGCGTTTGGTTCCCTATGTGACTCCGGAAGAATAAAATATAAACATGAAACAGATTAGATATGAAAACTTTTAAATCTATACAATCGGGAATAATTGCTTGTCTGATAATAACCTTTGTAATGGGATTATTTTCTTGCAGCGATGACAATGAAACGGTAGATAATCTGCTGCCTCCTACCATTGTAAAAGTGTGTGTTTGGGATGAAGACATTGAAGAATGGATTATTCCCGGAGCAGAAAGTAAAATTCGGATTGGTACTCCTTTACGTATTGAGGGTACTAACATGGCGCAGACGATTGCCGTCTATATCAATGGTGGGCTCATTTCCGTTTTTCATGCGGAAGACAATGCGATAGAGTTTGTTATTCCAGACATTCCTGTAGATGAAGGAGCGATTAAAGAGGTTAACCTCAATTTGATCCGGGTAGTGAATAAGGCGGGAGCCGCTACTTGTACGGCCGAAGATTTTCAATTCTTTGGCAGGCAAATTACTGTGACCGGTTTTTCGCTGACAGAAAATGAAGGAAGAACGTGGGAAGCAGCGCAAGAACTGCCGATAGGTGGTAAGATACGTATTGAGGGTAACGGACTGAAAACAGCCAATGAACTGTATATTAATGGTGCTTCTGTTGATTTGGCCGGTATCCCTGCCGAAGAAAAGAGCGATGCTTTCCTGATTGTGACTATTCCGGAAACTTTGCCTTTCGGGAATGCTGTCGAGAATCCGGACAGCCGGAATAAGATGCGTCTTGTGACGGCTTATGATGATCGCACGTTGGATTGTGTTATTGCGGGCAAGCAGGTAGAAATCAGCCGAATTACAGATGCAAATGGTAATGCCATTACGGAAGCCGGGCGCAACTCGGTGGTTGTCATTGAAGGAAAATACTTTGCCACTTTTCAAAAATTGTCTTTCAACAATCAGGAAATAGAGCCGACAACGATAGAAAGCAACCGTATCATTTTCACAGTACCGATAGATGCGGAAGATTTTACAGTGGGCGACGGAGAACTGACTGTTGTCAATGCGTATGATGAAAATGGTGTTAGCCGGGAATTTACTCTTTTAGGTTTTGTCCCTAGTGTGACGGAAATTTCATATACGATGCCTAAACCAGGTAATGTGATCCGGCTTACAGGTGTCAATCTGTACGATAAGGCGAAAGTCTTTTTCCCTTCTTCCACAGGTGAAAAGGAAGGTCTCGTTCAGAGTGCTTCATCGGATGCGACTTCCATGGATGTACTCGTGCCGGAAGGTGTAGGAGATAAGGCAGGATATATTCGTATAGAGAGCGAAGGTGCTGATGTTGAAGTGAAAGGAATCGTCATGTTCTACAAACAGGGAGTGTTCTTGCAAGAGTTTACGGATGAAGAGTTGAAACTGGGCAGTCCGTCAGGAAGTCCTATGGCGTATAATAAATCAGCATTGTATAACCCGGATAACCGTCCGGCAAATGATACTCATCCGGTGAATCCCGATTACTTTATTTACTTTAAGAGTAGTTCTGTTCCGGTAAGTACCAGTAGCCATGGAGCTTATTTGAGATTCTCGACAAGGAGTCAATTGGAAAAGCTATTGGAGAAAACGGATATTGAGATAACCAGAGAAACTCTGATTAAAGATATTGCGATGCAGGTCGATATATATATGCCTACCCCATGGATAAGCGGAATGTTGGCTTGGCGTGTGAATAAAGACGGAGGTGGGCTGAATGGATCCCGTAATATAAATATTGCTCCGTGGAGAGTGGATAAACCATTTGACTTTAATGGAGAATGGCATACCTTTACTTATAGATTCACAGACTTCATATTGGATACGGCAGGTGAGTCGGAAACAATGACGCTGGGAGCTTGGTTAAGTAAATATGCTATAACTTATACGTCATTGTTTACTTTCTCTAATGGTAATTTCATGCACAAAAATGGTCAGACTGCAGATCCTCAATGGAATTGTGTGAATATTACAGACTTTGAAATGGGACTTGCCAATATGCGTTTGGTTCCGCTAGTGCCAATAGAACTATAATAAAAGAATAATATGAGAATACGAATGAAAAGTTTCTTACTTATGTTTTGTTTGTTTGCCGCAATAGCAGCGAACGCAAAAGAAGAGCCTATTCAACTTTTCCCTCGGACGTATGGGTATTTCTCCAGAGGAGACAGCGAAACACAGACGATTACTTATGACCATGCTTACGGACAGTACGGTTGGAAGAATACGAAAAATGTGGACCTTTCCATTTATAATCATATTGTTTTAGAGATAGAGGCTACAGACTCTCGTGTGGAAATCTATGTACTTTATGATGGAGTTGAAAAGAGCACTTGTATAGGAGGAATAGATGCCGGAAAAACGAAAACCGTTTGTGAACTTGAACATATAGATAAGGTGCAGGCGATTTACATCGCTAAATCAAAGGTAGGTATAACCAAGATTGTCAAGTTTGTGCTGACAGATGAAATAGATTAAGTATTTATTTGTTGAAAGAAACAGTCCTCGCTACGGAATTATTCTCCGTAGCGAGGGCTGTTTTTGTGTATAATCGACCTCTTATTCGGAAAGTTATTAGCCTGTAAAAATCCTATCTAATTTATGATCTCATGCCTTTGAGTAAAATCACACTATTGTGCTCAGGTAATATATCGTGATTGGTGTTCTTTTTATTATCAGCCTTGCCTTCTTGTCAAGTAGCTTGTTTGCAGGCTGATTAAGTGAGGAAATATAAGAAGAGAAGCTGGTATAGTTGCGTTGGGATGCCGGTATCGTTCCATTAAAGTACCGGTATCATTAATTTCCCACGGCCGTGACAAGATCTTCCCACGGCCGTGGTAGGAACTCGTCACGGCTGTGGGAAGAAGCTACCACGACCGTGAAGAATTAAGTATACCGGTATCCTGATCGAACAATAGTTATTGAATGATATAAGTATGCCGGTTGTATGACGGATGTTTAATGGCGGCTTTTCTTGAAAGGTAAGTAAAGCTGGAGGATAGGAGATATGGGAGAGCAAAATCATAAAATAATAGGCTGACAATAACATTTTATAAGTTTTATTGTCAGCCTATTGTCAGGGCTTATTGTCAGCATCTAATGGGTTGAAAATCATTTATCTAATGAATAGGAATGACAGCTGACAATAAGAACTGCAAAATTTATATGTAAATACAATCAGTGTGTAGTAATTGACTTGTCTCTACATTGATCTTTTTATCTATTATCTCTCTTGCTTTTCGATTCATTCATAAACAGATAAGATTTCTTGTAGCCTCCGTAGTCTACAACCAACTTTTCCAGCACGATGCCCGGATCAAGAGGTTTGAAAGTGATTGTATGCATACCGTCCGATGTATTCGGTACATTCAGTTTGACCTTTTTCTCAACGATGCGTCGTGCGACTGTCGGATAGTATATGCTGTATACATTTTCAGGAAGCTCATTCAGATTATGATTGAAATTGATTATCTGATTCTTTCCTCCTTCGAATCCGATACTGTACTCATGCCCTTTCCGGTCGTGGAAAGCAAGAGTGGATTTCACTATCACGTGAACAGTCACTTTGTCGACTCCTTTGGGCAACTTTATCTTGTAGGAGATAGAAGCTCCGTCAGTAGGTTGTGTGTAAGGCATCAAAGCCATGCCACTAGGGGTACGCCCCATATAGGGAATCACTGTCCATTCCGTACCAGGCGCTGCTTTAGCGCTGTAGTAATGTTCGGCTTCTATGGCTATATATCCGTCTTGTCCGGTGAATACGTATCCACCGACAGCCTTTTCCGGATGCTCGATTCGGTAGATTTTAGGCAGTGTATCAGCAGGGAAATTATCATTCCATGAGGTATAACCGATATGTTTCTGAATCATCATGTTCTTCCATTTGCCGCCGGACATAACGTTGTTATAATCGTCACTCAACGCTTTATCCCGTGCAAAAGCCTGTTCCACTTTATCTGCCCATTCATTAGCTTGCGGATTGTTTTCTTTATACAATTTATGGTTCATGGCTTGTGCATAATACATCTCGTACAGGTTTGCCATTGCTTGAACAGGGAAGAGGATTAATTGCTTGTAGGCATCTTTATATTCCGGTTTCAGTGATATGTATTGTCTTAAAGCTTCCGCTTCCAGTTTCAGATATTCATCAGATACTTGTTTCCATTCGCCAGTTTCCAGGTTATAAGTATTCCGGTCGAGCATTTCTCCTGTCACGCGGCCGTTGTATTTGCTGTACAGGTTTAAGATTCGCATAGCTTCATCCGCCTGATCTTCGCCAAACTGTTGTGCGCAGAAACGGCGGGGATGATCCAGCAAGTTGGAGACGTTGAATTGCTTGGGATTCCATGCCATATCCATGAAAAGCGTGATCGGATATTCCATTGGTTTCAAATCGCCTACATTCAGTATCCACAGCTTTTCTACTCCGTAATCGTATGTGAGTTGAAGTTGCTCCCACATATTTTGTATAGGTGTTACGTTCAGCCATTTGGAGTTTCTCGGAGCACCTACGTAGTCTACATGGTAATACATGCCCCAACCGCCCGGATGCTTACGTTCTTTGGCATTTGGCAGGCGGCATACATTGCCCCAATTATCATCACACAATAGCATGATAACATCATCGGGCACACGCATACCTTTATCGTAATAATCCAATACTTCTTTATACAACGCCCATACTTGCGGAGTCTCTTTGGCCGGACGTTTGGTGACTTCCTCAATAATCTTACGCTGGTTTTTAACTACATTTTCCAGAAGTTTCACATTGGTGCTTTCGCTCATGGCAGCATCTCCGTCTCCGCGCATACCGATGGTTACGATATCTTCTGTGCCCTGCATCCGTTCGATGCCTTCACGGAAAAATTGGTCGATTACTTTTTGGTTGGTCGTATAATCCCATGCTCCATACTCTTTGCGTTTGCGTGACCATTCTTGATGATTGCGTGCCATCGGTTCATGGTGGGACGTGCCGATAATGACTCCCATTTCACTTGCTGTTTTACTATTCTGCGGGTCGTCAGCATAGAAAGCCCAGCTCCACATGGCCGGCCAAAGGAAATTACCTTTCAGGCGTAGTATCAGTTCACACACCTGTGCATAAAAACGATGGTCGCCATAGTTGGTGCTGTAAGTGTGTTTTACCCATCGGGTAAGACACGGTGCTTCATCATTCAGAAAGATACCGCGATAGGTTACGGCCGGCTCTCCGTCCGAGTATTGTCCGGGTTTAATATATACATTTGCTTGTTTCATGACAGGAACATCTGCCCACCAATGCCAGGGAGATACTCCCATCTGTTCAGAAAGCTCGTAGATACCATAAATAGTGCCACGTCTGTCGCTGCCGATGATAACTACCGCTTCATCTATTCCCTCACAAGGATGGGCGATGACTTGCAGGATGTATTTTTCATTTTTTCCATCCAATTCCTTTTTGTCTATTTTTCCTGCTGACACCAGCTTCTTTGTAAAAGGAGTGCCATAAGTACCTGCAATGATACACCGTTTCGAACTTGTGCTTGTGATGAGTTCGGGCTTTTGTCCGCATACTTGCAGTATGTCTTGTTGAAGATTGCCGGCAGCAATCATTACTCCTTTGTCTTCGGAAGAATCTACATATATCGGACAAGGAACTCCTTTGGATATCAACGGAAAATGATTACCGGTCGGTGTGAATACTACGAATTGTTCAGCGGCAAATGCCGCTATACTCACAACAGAGAGGTAGAAGAACAGAAATAATTTTTTCATGGTTTCAATATTTAATAGTTTGTTAATCATTTATCTTACGTTTCACTGTAACCGGATATTCTACTTTGTAGATGATTGGTAATTGAAAACTCGATGCGGGAAGTCCTTCTGTATTGTAGATGGAAGAGGGGGGATTGTTTTCCCATGCATAGCGGATGCTTGACGGTATTCCTTTTCCGTTCCAGATGGCGATTACATGATCGCCTTCGGTATAGGCTTCTACAAATTTATATTTTCCATCATTGGCAGCAATGGCAATGCCTTCTAATGATTTAGCGTGTTTTAAAGTGCCCGTTCCTTGCTTGAAAAAGACAACGATCCGACCGTCTTCTTTCAGTTCGGCAACCTCTGCCATAGGACCTTCTGCTATGATATTCTTCTCACCGAAAGCTAGCTTATTCATTTGAAGCACACAACGGTGTGCCAAGTCTTTTTTGTTGAGCGGATGAATATCATTACTTTCACCTAAATCAATGGCAGTAGCCAGTCCGGCATTCTTTAACTGAAGACTTGCTTTACGTTGTGCTTCACGCACTTGTGCGTTGCCGCTTTCTACAGGCACCTTGCTTCTTTGTTGGTAATTCGCAAGTTGCACGATGACGAAAGGCAGGTTTTTATTGTTCCATTGGATACGCCAGTCGTTTACAAGATCAATCAGATGTTTTTCATAATGTTTGCTACCTTCAGGACCCGTATCTGACTCTCCTTGATACCAGATTACACCTCGTATTCCGTAGTTGCGTAACGGATGAATCATGCTATTGTATAGTCCGGTGGGTTCATTTTGGAATCCTGTAGTAGAGGGAATACGCTTCATTATACAGCCTGTTTTATACTGCCACATAGCGGTCAGCGGAATTGTTTGCCCGGCTATTTCCAATTGGTAAGGCTTCCCTTTTACAAATTCCGGTCGGCCGGCACTGCTGACAAGACGGATGACAATCTCGTTTTCACCGGCACGGAGTAAGTCTGTCGGGACCTGATAGATACGCGGTGGATATTGATAACTTGTTCTTCCTATACAGATACCGTTTATATAAGTAGCATCCGAGTCTTTTAGTGTTCCCACGCGTAAAACAGCTTGTTGTCCGGCTAATGATTCGGGTATGTTAATTCGCTGGCGGAAGTAATGTACTCCATTGATAGGAGCGTTCCAACTACCTCCCCAGTTCGAGTTGAATACATCCACTTCTTCCCAATCTGAAGCATCGAAGTTTTTATGCGTCCATTTTTCTTTGTTTCCAAGATCATTGGACGATTGCTGTCGATGCCATTGATTCACTTGTTCTTTTTGGGCGTTCTTCACAGAATCCGGATAATCGGGATTGATGTACTGTGGGGATTGGAGCTTTTCCCGGAATCTGGCATATTTCTCGAGTGACTGGCGGGTAGACCATGATGCTATGTTTGTCCCTCCCCAGCTACTATTGATAATGCCAATTGCAACTCCTTTCTCTGCCTGCATTTCTTTTGCGAAGAAATAACATAGGGCTGCGAAGTCCAATGCATTCTCCCGGGTACAGATTTTCCATTCATTATTGCTATCTTGTTGAGGTTCGATAAAGTTGTAAGCATACGAAGTTTTGGTATAACGGATCAGATTATTTTCATACGATACGATTTCATCCTTGTATTTATCCATGACACGCTTTACGGTAAGTTCCATATTCGATTGTCCGCTGCATAGATACACGTCGCCGACGTATACATCTTGTATTATTTTCTGGTTGACTCTCAATTCGTAGGGACCTCCGGCCTTGTGCTTCTGCAGATTGACCGCCCATTCTCCTGTTTTAGAAGCCTGGGTTTTGTATTGCTTTCCGTTGAATTCGATAACAACTGTTTCTTTGGGATCTGCAAAACCCCATAATGGGATAGGGGTGTCACGTTGTAAAACCATCCTGTCGGAAAAGATTCCGGGAAGTCTTACTTCTGCCTGCATACCTATTGTATATAACAGCAGGCTCAAAATGATGCAAATGTTCTTCTTCATAAATAGTATATTGAATGAGATTATCTTCTTTGTGTCTTAAATTCTAAGAATGATTTATTTTTCGTCTGTACTGTGACACGATGCAAAGATAGTTGGTATTGATAAGAACGGGCTTTGGGTATGTTTCAATTATTTATACTGTTGATACCAATCCGCTTTTTCTTGAAGTTTTTTTTTCTTCGGGGATAAAATGAAGAAGTGTGAACAAACCGGTTTGTTCAATAAATATTTTTGATTTTGTTTCAAAATCATTTTGTATTGTATCTATGAGGCTGTCGGATGAATAATAATGGTTGATGTGCCATATTCCGTATTAATAAGATTGGTATGTGATGCGTATAATATAAGTTGGTTAAACAAGAGTAAGTAGAGATTTTAATGATCTTGAGAATATCGGTAAGAGTCAATCGCTTTTTTAACTGAACCGTGTAACAGCAACAATTTTTGTGCATGGTCATGATCTAATCCCAGTTCCTCCATAATCATCCTGGTTCCTCTTTCTACCAGTTTATGATTACTAAGCTGCATGTTTACCATCTTATTTCCTTTCACCCGTCCGAGTTGAATCATCACCGACGTACTGATCATGTTCAGAATCATTTTCTGTCCGGTGCCTGATTTCATTCTCGAACTTCCTGTGACATATTCCGGACCGACAATCATTTCGATGGCGACATCGGCTTCTGCCGCCATTGGAGAATCGGGATTACTGGTGATGCAACCTGTCAGGATACCATGCTTGCGGGCTTCTCGTAAGGCACCGATTACATAAGGAGTAGTTCCCGAAGCTGCAATGCCAATCACTGTATCTTTTTGATTGATATGATATTCCGTAAGTTCTTCCCATCCCCGGTTCATATGGTCCTCGGCACCTTCTACCGGATTGCGCAGGGCGGTATCCCCACCGGCTATCAATCCGATAATCCAGGTAGGGGGCATTCCGAATGTTGGAGGTATCTCTGAAGCGTCCAGCACTCCCAAGCGACCACTGGTACCTGCACCCATGTAAAAGATACGTCCACCCTGTTTCATGCGGGGCACAATTTGGTTGACGAGCAGTTCGATTTGTGGAATGGCTTTTTGAACGGCTAGCGCCACCTTTTGGTCTTCCCGGTTAATGTCTTCTAATATTTCCCGTACGGACTTCTTTTCCAGATTGTCGTAGAGCGACGGTTGTTCGGTTATCTGCATATTGATAATGGCAATTGAGTAAAAATACAAATTACAATGGTTGAGATGAAGCGGTATGATATAAAATTAACCCCTCCATCGGACTTTGGAGAATCTTTCCGATTCTGACTCCTGTCTCTTGTGCAGCTTCTTGTAATATCTCCCTGTAGCAGTGAGCCACTGATCCGATAAAGTGTACAGGATACTGCGTGTAATCATATTGCATTACGTTTCTTCGGAAGAAAGCAATAAAACTGCCAAGCACTAATTGTCGTATCCCCGGCTCTTCCAGATGTTGCGCTATAAAAGGGGACAGACTTGCCAGAAAACGATTCGGGAAGGGCTGACGGTAAACCCGGTCGATGATTTCGGGAGCTGTCAGGTCGAATTGTTTTAGAAATGCTTCTTGGATGGCAGGAGAAAGTTGATTCTTCAGAATGTCTCCCACCAGTAATTTGCCAAGGACGGCTCCGCTTCCCTCGTCGCCCAAGATGAATCCAAGAGGGGAGATGTTGTTGACAATCTCTTCACCATTGTAGAAACAAGAATTGGAACCTGTGCCGAGGATGCAGGCAATCCCTGCTTCATGTCCGCATAGTCCGCGGGCAGCGGCAAGCATATCCGAGTTGGCTTTGATATTTCCGATGATGGGCAGGCTGTCGGCGATGGCCCGCCGGAGAACAGGAGCCCTTTCGGGAGTGCATCCTGCACCATAAAAAAAGACGGAGTTGATCGTTCCTTCCGGTAGTTGTGGCAGAAGGGAATGTGTCAGCTCTTGTTGAATCTCTTCTTCTGATTGGAAGAAGGGGTTAATTCCTTTTGTTCCAATTCGTTTGATTGGGGTGCCGTTGAAAACGATGCACCAGTCGGTTTTGGTAGAACCACTATCTGCAATGAGTATCATATCTTTGAGCTTTTTATTGTTTCTTTCCGAAAGCATCTTCCAGTCGGTTGCGAATCATTAATGAGGCGACGATACCGGGTATGGTACAAATACAAACCCAGATAAAGAAATTTGTGTATCCGAGATGTTCTTGTATCCATCCTGCAGGCATCCCCGGAAGCATCATGCCCAGTGCCATAAATCCGGTTCCGATAGCATAGTGCGCCGTTTTGTGTTCACCTTCCGCAATATAAATCAGATATAGCATATAAGCGGTAAAGCCGAAACCATACCCCAGCTGTTCGATAGCTACACAAATGGCTATAAATATAGGATTGTCCGGGGTGGCGGCAGCCATCCATACATATAATAGATCGGGAATGTTGATGGCTAATGCCATGGGTAATATCCATTTTTTGAATCCGTCGCGGGAAACGAGGAAACCACTGATGATTCCACCGAGTAACAAAGCTACGACGCCTATGGTACCGTAGATCATTCCGACAGTTGCCGTAGATAAACCCAGTCCACCTTTATCGCTAGTGTCGAGCAGGAAAGGAGAAGCAATTTTGGCTAACTGTGATTCTCCCAACCGGTAGGTGAGGAGGAAAAAGAACATGAGACCCAGGTTTTTTTTCTGAAAGAATGTGACAAAGGTCAGGAGAAAATCTCCCAACAACTTACCCGGTGTGAGTCCGGGACGTTTAATATCCGAATCAGGATGGGGGAGGATAAGCCGATGATAGATAGTAAGAGCCAGAAATAATCCGGCGAGAAGGTAGAATGTAATACTCCATGCCAAGGGAATATTGTTCTGTGATGTTTCCAGCCATCCTGCCAGCATGACTAGAATTCCCTGCCCGAAAATATTAGCAAGCCGATAAAACGTATTTCGAATACCGACAAAGAAAGATTGTTCCTTATTATTGAGTCCGAGCATATAGAAACCGTCTGCTGCGATGTCATGCGTAGCGGAACTGAACGCCAACAACCAGAAAAAGGCAAGAGTCAACTGTACATAATGAGCAGTCGGAATAAAGAAGGCTATTCCTGCAAATCCGGCAGCGATGAAACCTTGCATGGCAATAATCCAGGCGCGTTTCGTTTTCACCAGGTCGACGAATGGACTCCATAGCGGTTTGATAGTCCAAGGAAGATAGAGCCAGGAAGTGTATAAGGCTATTTCCGTATTGGATAATCCCAAACGTTTGTACATGATAACAGCAATTGTCATTACCGCTACATAGGGCAGCCCTTCTGCGAAGTAGAGGGTTGGTATCCAGCTCCAGGGATTTCTCTTTATAGTGGGTGTTGTCATGGTATTATTCTTTTTTATTGATATTGTTTTTCGAGCGTACTGCCGGGGTAATAGTGAGACAGTATTTCTTCATATTTGTAACCTTGCTCTCCCATTACGGCAGCACCAATCTGACAAAGTCCTACTCCATGTCCCCATCCGGCTCCGGTAAGGATGAATCGTGAAGGTATTTTATCCTCTTTATGTCCTTTTTCTTCATATTCCTTGTCTACTACGAAGGCGGAGCTATACAGATGGGAAGTAGATAGGGTACGACGTATTTCCAGTTCTTTTCCGATAATAAGCGTTCGCAAAGTTCCTACAATTTTCAATCGCACAAGACGTCCCGACGTTCCACGTTCTATAGGAATTAAATCCAGAATTTGCCCGAAATCAATTCCCGAACGTTGATGAATCAGTGTTGAAAGTTCTTGTTGGGAATAGCTGACTTTCCAACGATAGAAGTCTGCCGTTTCCTGGTCATAGTTGTTTAATACCTGGCCTAGAATCTCTTTATCCTGCGTGTTGCAGAATGCGTCAGGTGAAGTACGGATCCATTTGTCAGCCTCTGTCTCTATTGTCAAATCGGGCAGTTGGTTTTCGACCTTACAATCCCGTTGACCGATGAGATAGGGGTGCTTTACGTTTTCCCAACAATTCTGGAACTCTTCAAAAGCTCCGCCGCAACATTTAGAGAAACGGGTGTCACAAATCGTTCCTGCATACATCAATACTTCACCCCGGGTAGCAATGACTGCCTCGATAGCTTGTGGTGTTGAGGCACGTGTAATTCCTTGATACCGTTGGCAGTGATCGTCTGCACATACGTCAAAGTTCTTGTGTGCTTCGTGGTCGTACCATTTGATAAATTGAGAATTGAGGATGGAGAATTGAGAATTGGCTACGCTATCCTTTTGTATAGACTTTCCTATTTTCTCGTTCTCCATTTCTTGGTTTCTACTCTCTGTCTTCCACTTATTCAACAGCCAGCTTCGGGAGATAACGGCATGTGCCTTTAGTAGTTCTAAAGAAGCAGTAGCACTCATTTCTGATGAAATCACACTGATGAGATATTCCTCGATGGAGATCACATTGATAGCAGTGAGTTGCTCTTCTTCAATGATTATTTTTAGCTCTCCTTTGAACCTTTGACTTTCTTTACGTTCCCAATGAAAGTTGATGCCGATAGTAACATCCTGCAGTTCGAAGAAAGAAGAAGTAGGCTGTTGAGGAGTGAAGGATAGTTTGTCATACTCTTTCCCCTGCCAACAGATTTTTCCTTTCTGATAGACGGTTTGCTGTATTCCGGAGATTACTATTCCATCAGAAGATATAAAGCTTTCCGGAAAAGAGAACCTAATCTCTTTTCCGGAAAGAATTCCAACTGCGATATGAGGTTCGGTCATAATACGGCTTTAATGCGTTCTGATATTTCTTGTAGCTTTTCCTGAGATATAGATACTTCCCGATAGATATCGTATATCTTTTCAATAGTCAGTTTCTTCATATCTTCTTCACGTACTATGGGAAATATTCTGTTCATTTCGGCAATGGCGGGACTAATAAGAATCTGTTCGGCTCCTTCTGCGTAGTAACAGTCCGGACGATGTTTGTTGCGTAGGAAGATATTACAAGAATAAGGGCGTGCGGCCACTGATTCAAATTCATAGTCGTAGTTATCTCCGAAGAATTCTTTGGTGCGTTCCAGACCATACCAGGCAAGAATATTCATCATGGGCTCTTTCCCGTGGCTATTTGCCGCCAAAATGTCGTAAATCTGATAAAAGGTTTCTGACATTGTTTTCTTATTGTCCGCCTGGATATTGATTAAACAGACAGGAGAATTTACAGAAATTATATTCACCTGATCGTTGTCTATTAATTTCGAACAAGTATTATCGTTATCGGTATCGTAAAACACTCCATATATGATTTCGTTTTTGCTACAGGCTTGAAAATGAGCATGGTCGGGAGCTGAGGCTCCACATTCCGGACCATTATACATGAGGAAGTAGTCTTTCATGATGTCGGTGAATTCTATCATGTCTTCAAAACGTCCGGTTATGGATTGCGGTTGATGTTTCTTATCCGCGATCGTGAGGTGGGTATTGAATATGGGGTAGGGATTTACCAGTATCTGATAATTCCTATAGCTGAGAAACTCTTGTTCCTGCGGGCGGTTTGTCTGGCAGAGGAAGCAAGACCGCGAGTGAATAGAGGTGGCATCTGTCTGTGCGGTAGTCGACAAAATACGTTTCGGATTAAAGAATAATTGTGCTTGTACATATTCGCCATCTATCTCTCCATTCATTTTTTTTGTTTGTTCCCGATATTGTTCCAGCGCTCGGAAATTCTCTTTGGCAAGTTCCCATGAAAGGATTTGCTTTTGGAATAACTGTTCGATTTCTTGCTGGAAATTCTCTAATAGCGCATCTTGTTGTTGGATGCGTTGTTGCAGTTCCCAGGTGCGAAGCCGGTCTTTATACAAATTGTTTTGGTTGACTTTCTCGATGGACAATGCAGCGTCCGAATTTCCTTCCCATCGGCGGCAAAGGTAAATCACGTCGTATATTCTGCCTATCTGATAATCGCGTGAAATTCTCAATCCAAGGGCATAGTCCTCTCCATAGCTTGTGTTCGGAACTTTGATTTCCCGAAGAATGGGCGTATAGAATGCACGGGGAGCTCCCAGACCGTTGATACGTAATGCGTTGTTCCGTCCGTTGTCGGGTGTCCATTCTTTATGGTCAATGATGCCGGGAGCAATTTCCTGCATCTCAAAGTCGGTCATCATATAAGTGCCGATTACCATGGCGCATTTCTGTTGATAGAAAGCGTCGACTATGATTTGCAGGGTATATTCGTCTTTGTACACATCGTCGCTGTCAAGCTGAACGGCAAACTTTCCACATTTTTCATGGTGGATGCCTACATTCCAGCAACCACCGATGCCAAGACTGTCCTTATCAGGAATTACGTGGATCAGCCGTTGGTCGGTGCTTAGTGATTGAAGTACTTCAGACGTGCCGTCTGTTGAATGATTATCAATCACAATGACATTGAAAGGGAAAGTCGTTTGCTGACTTAAAGCTGACTGAACAGCCTCTTTAATCGTGCGTATGCGGTTGCGCACGGGGATAATAACAGAAGCTTCATATTCGAAAACGGAACTGGAAAAGTCCACAAGTCGGGCATCCTGATTCAGATAGCCGCCGATTGCTTTTAAATGACTGGTACATGCCTGTTCCATTTCGATTTGTACCTGGCGATTTTTAGGGTCTACGTAGTCAAATTGTTTTTCACCGCTTTTTCGTAGGTCATTTTCTACTTCCGTGTATAGATATTCATTGATATGCACCAGTTCGCTCTTTTGAGAAACTTTGAGTCTTAAATCATATAGACCTGCATATTGATATTTCTCTTTTGTAGCTTTTGCTGCTTTCTTGAAATCATCGCTTCGGAACAATAATAATGAACCGAAATCGAAATCATCCCGAAGACTGCCGAGTTGATAGTCAATGGTTGGAGTCGGTTTTACTGTGCCGCCCACCTGTTGATTGTGATCCGCGTATACCATGCCTGCCTGACTCATTTCCATGATTTGAACCATTCTCTCAAGTGCAAACAGATTCAATTGCAGCGCAGTATGTTTGGTATAAAGCAAGGTATATGTTCCGTTTGAATGTGCGGCAATGGCTTGCATTGCTTCTGTGGATTGTAACTTCTCTACATTGATAAGTTCACATCCGGGAAGACAGACATTGGTAATAGGGGATGCTAATAAATAGATGTTATCTACTAACTCCGATGCACGTAATTCTTTCACCGTTTTCATGGTTTCTTCCAACCTGCTAAAAGGGAGAAAACAGTTGATTGTTGTTTTCATTATCTTATTTTTTAATGGGGTGTGACGTCGCTTTGTCTTGTTTTTTAATGAGCAAAGATAGCCCGATAAAGGTAAACAAAGCATTGATTATCAGTAATTCGTAGCTGATTTGATAACCGTTGAACCATGCTTCCGAATTCCTTTGCAGGACATAACAAAGTACAGGAGAAGCGATAGCTGCCAACGGAATATATTTGTCATAAACTTGTTTCTTGGTGAAGATACCGAAAGCAAATAGTCCGAGGATGGGACCATAGGTGTAACTGGCTAATGTATAAATAGCATCGATCACACTGGTATTGTTCAGTAGGTTGAAAATGAAAATAACGATTCCCATAACAATAGCCATACCGATATGTACATGTTTGCGTATCTTGCTAAGCGCTGTATCTCCTTTTCGCTGTGCATGTAAGATATCTACAGTGAAAGAAGTGGTCAGGGCCGTAAGTGCCGAACCGGCAGCCGAGTAAGCGGAAGCTATTAATCCGATGATAAAGAGTATACCTACTATTCCCGGAAAATAATCTCCTGTGGCAATCATTGGGAATATCTCATCACTCTTGTCCGGATTGGCGATTCCCTGCTTTGCCGTAAATGTATAAAGCAATACACCGAGCATGAGGAACAACAAAATGACAAAGAATTGCGAGATACCGCTTGTAATCATATTCTTTTGAGAATCCCGGAAGTTCTTACAGCTAAGATTGCGTTGCATCATATCCTGGTCGAGTCCGTTCATGGCAATGACGGTGAACACTCCTGCAAGGAACTGTTTGAAGAAATAGCGTTTGTCGTTCACGTCATCAAAGAAAAATGTTTTGGAGAAGTCACTATCTGATATGGTAGTAATCAGGCCGCTAAAGTTGAGGTGCAAGCTGGAAGCTATGTAATGAATGCATAGTACCACAGAGACTACCAGGCAGAATGTTTTCAGCACATCCGTCCATATCAATGATTTCACTCCGCCCCGGAAGGTATAGAGCCATACTATAAATACAGTAAGCATGACATTCAACAGGAAAGGAAGATGGAAAGGCTCAAAGATCAGCAGTTGCAGTGTCAGGCATACCAGAAATAGTCGAACGGCAGCTCCCAGCATCTTTGAGATAAAGAAGAACCATGCTCCTGTTTTATAAGATGATGCTCCGAATCTGTTCTCCAAATATTCATAAATAGAAACTAGATTCATCCGATAGAACAGTGGGACAAGTACAAAGGCTATAATAAACTGCCCGACTATAAAGCCGAGTACCATTTGCAGATAAGAGAAACAGCTGGTTTGTACCATGCCCGGAACAGAGACAAAAGTAACCCCCGAAATCGTGGAACCAATCATGGCAAAAGCAACAATATACCATGCCGATTTACGGTTTCCGACAAAAAATCCCTCATTGTCGGCTTTGTGTCCTGCTATATAAGAGATAGTGAACAGGATTATAAAGTATGCCACAATAGTAATAGATATAACGGCTGGACTCATATCTGCTATTTAAGTTCGTTTGAGGATGAATGATCCGAATCAGTTTTTCTTTGTCTACAAAAGTAGGGAATTTATCATATATATGTATACTCTTATATGTTTTTTATTCCCGGTGTGCCTCCGGTGACATGCTTGGAGGAACGCCAATTCTTATTGAGTGAAGACAACTCCGGTGATTTCTTTCCAAGTGAAATGCCGGTTGTCCTTTTGTTGTCAGTATCGTGCATCTCATCTCTAAAACGACAAGTATCAAAAGTTTGTCCTTTCTCCGGTTTCTCGCTACAAGAGAGTGCCAGATAGCCTCCGTCGTTATTAAGAGTCGGGAATTTGGATATTTCTATCAGGTTCTCTCCATTTACTTTATGTTTTTGAATGACCTTACCGGTGTATTTGGTGAAGCAAAGATAACTTTTGGATGGAATGGTGAGGGGAGCGGAGGAATTCTCCTTGTAAAGAGTTGTGGTGCTGTATACGGTGCCGCTTTCATACATTTTATATAGATAGAGAGCTGGCAGACTAATTGCTTTTTCTCCCGGATTGTAGATTTCTATATATTCTGCACCATCAGTAGCATTGTTATACATTATTTCATTGAAAAGAAGCATACCTCTTACATCTTCCGGTAATTCGGGAGTGTCAGGGTTGTCCGGTAGATCTGTTCCGGGATTATCAGGTGTTTCATCAGGTGTAGTGTCCGTTTCTACGTTATTAGATAGCTGTATGTGATGAAATGTGAATCCTTTACAGCGGGTTTTGGTATAAATGCAGTATATACCGCAATAGTGAGAAGTTTGTATATCGGTATCTTTTATTTGTTTTTCTTTTACGTATTCATTCTCGGATTCACGTCGTGTCCAAAAAGTCCAGTAACCATTATTGTCACATTCTACTTTTATATATAGTTTTGGTGAAGAGTCTCCTTTCATCAACTCTCTTCCCGAGGCCAGTAGTTTAGATTGGTCTCCGTTTTGACGATAAAGAGTTACATTATCTTTTGCTCCTCCTATCTGAATATAATAACCGTTTAAATTACCGGAAAGAATGTTTGAGGAAGAAGTCAGATAAAATCGTGCATAATTGTTGGCGGAAGGGTTGAAGGTAAGATGAACTCCAAATTCCCAACGGGTATTTTTTACAGAAGTGGAAGGAATGGTGACATAAGCTGTTCCGGCGTCTTCCTGTGGATCATTCAGATGGATTCCTTCTTTAGAATTGATGGTAAATTTGTCCATCTCTCCTTCCCAGGGAAGGTCGGGCGTGATAGTGTCTTCTCCTTCCAAATCTCCCTTTTCTTCGTCATCAGCAGGGAGCGAACAATTATAGAACAATATGATGAAGATACTTAGGAAAGCAAATGCTTGGTAAACTTTCATACGTTTTTTAATTTGAGTTTTTTCGTTTTACCGTATTTGTTTGTGTATAATGCAGAAGCAATTGCGGTTTTAATAGTTGAATGAGTTGACAAAGGTAGACTTCTTTGTTGGAAAAAGACCATATTTATTGAAGAAATAATTGTAAATCCTTTTGTTTTTTGTAAATGCGTGGAAAGGAAACAGTGAGGGGTTATCAAAAGTCAATAAATTAAATATGACTTTTGATAACCCCTCACTGATGTTACATTCAATATTGAGACATTATTCGAAGCGTGGCATTACATATTTATCAGTGTAAGATGTGAACGTAATACCTGGCATGGAATGAACGTTCGATTTGTTTTCCAACTTCTTTATCAACGAATAATCGTTGGCATCCAATGCGTAATAATTGTCTGAAGCCGGAGTTGTCACGCGGACTGTCCAGTCGAACATATTACCGATGATGGTGAGCGCATCCGTTTTTGGATCAAATGCCGGAATCCCAGTTTTTACGATTTCATATGTCCGGTTCTGCAACACATAGAAAGCGTTGTTGACATCGGTCATAAAAGCAAGTGTCTTTTTGTTTCTGAACTCGGTCAGATACAGATGTTCTAATGTCAGTCCTTCAGGCAAGGTGATGGCACGGACATACGGACGTCCTTTCACCTGTTTCAGATGAAACAGACGACGGTCTGCGTCCAACAGAAGATAACCTTCGTCATACTCCTTTTTTACTGTCGGATTTCCTACGATCTCCGTTGCCGGAAAACGAAAATCCTTCTTAGTCATAGCTTCGGTAAACTGAAGGCTTTTATCTTCCTTCACGCTGTTGGTAGCCATGTCGATAAATTCGATCCCTTTGGAGGTGATACGGAATACGTCATCCGGCATTTTCAGGTCTACACGTCCTGACATAGATTCCATCAGCGGGTAAAGTCCGATAGAAGGCGTGTTTATATCCGAAGGTACACTACGGAAGTTGAAGTTTTCCGTCTGCACCATTTTGGGAGTCACTGCGATTCCTTGAATGGTATCCGGAAAACGCTCATCAGACATCAACTGGCGGAAATAAAACATAGGCAGGATGCTGTCGAAAGCAGCTTCCGAATAAATGTTTCCTGCAAGGTCGCGGCGCACGGTTCCTTTCCCTTCTTCTTGTCCCATCTGGGCGAAATCGCCAATTACGAAACTATACAGGGTAAAGGGAGTCTTTTCCGGCTTTACGATAAAGAAATTGTAACACCAAGGCAACTGCCAAAGAAGCAGAAAAGCGATGGTTACATATAATAGTATGGTACTGAAACGTCTCATTTCTCAATCTTTTAATATTTAATCTTTTATTTTTATTGGTTAATCCTGTTTTCCGGCCTTGAACCGTACGATAGAGAGCCACGAGAAAGAGGCTGTCAACAAAGTATAGACCACTAAATAAGGGAGAAACTTGTTGTATGCTTCCGGTGTAGGCGACAGGAAGAAGATTCGGAGTAACAATACTGCGATAATGAGATTCAGGATACGGCGTTTCCATGCCGGTTCGAGGCAAATCCATGCGACGAGCAGATAGCCGGAGATGCCGGCGAGATACCACGTTAAAGCGGTTAGCAGTATGTGGTTTTTGAGTTCATGAGCAAGTATTCCGTTTAGATAGATCTCCATCAACAGGAAATTGGAAGCGAAGCAGACAAGAAGCAATATGAGTCCGGATAGTAACATATTGCCTGTCATTTTCAGTTCCGGATAAGGCAGATGGAGAGTCAGTTTCAAACATTTGCGTTGCATCTCGGGGACAAACTGCACGATTGCCATCAGGATTCCGGCAATCAGAGGGATATATTGCAGCATATCAATGAAGATGACATCCCGTTGCAGCATGACTTCCCATACATGGGCAGCCCCTTTCATTTCTACCACCCGGTTGATGCGGAGCATACAGTAGCCTGTAAAACCAAGTGTGGCGAGCACGGCAAGCAGAAAATACCACCGTGTCTTTATCCATTCTTTATAAAATATAGCGTACATTCTTGAGGATTTATGATTTATGAATGATGATTTATGGGTTACGAGTTGCCAACTCTTGTTCTTAATTTAATCAGTATTTCCCGGTGAGCCCGATAAAGGCATCTTCCAAATTCACTTGTTCACAGTGCAAGTCTGTGTAGGGCACTGACATTGATTTCAGTTTGGCTTCTGTTTCTGCCGGTTGCAGGAAGGAGAAAGTCTCCAACTGGTTCCGCATGACAGAAGGATGGTAGAAATCATCCGATGCAGGAAGTTCATAACCTTCGGGTATAGTGAAGGTGTAGCGACGTCCTTTTTCCAGTAATTCGGCGATTGGTTTCTGAATCAGTATCTTTCCGTAGTCCATAATAATGCAGTCGTCAACGAGACGTTCCATATCCTGAATGATATGTGAAGTCAGAAAGACGGTTTTTCCTTCCGAGCGGGCGTAGTCGCGGAGATAGTCGACAAACAGGCGGCGGTAGCCGGGATCGAGTCCGAGTGAGAAGTCGTCCAGTACCAGAAGTTCCGGATTTTGTGCAAGGATAAGTCCGAGAGCTACTTGAGAGCGCTGTCCGCAGGACATACGTGAGATACGTTGTCCGGGAGCTACTTTCAGTTTATTCATCAGTTCGTAGTACGCTTCTTTTTTCCACTGGCCGGGGTAGAAGGCTGCGTAGAATTTTTCTATTTCGGTGATGGTCATGAATTGGTATTGCACATGACCTTCGATGAGCAGTCCGATATTGCGGCGCAGAGCCGGTGCCATTGTTTGTATCTCCTGTCCGAAGATGCGGCATTCTCCCGAACGGGGTTTCAGGTAACCGCTCAAGATATTGATAGTTGTGGTTTTGCCCGTACCGTTCTTTCCCAATAGTCCCAGGATACGTCCTTTAGGCACTGTGAAACTAAGGTTTTCGTAAATCAACCGTTTGCCATAGTAGTGCGTCAGGTTGTTACATTCGATAATTTGTTCCATTTGATTTTATCTGTTATTTCGATTCAAAAGAAGAAAAGGAAAAGAATGGGAATCAAGATTCCGACAATGATTTCTATTCCTCCTCTGCCGATAATGCCCTTGTTCCCTTTCAGCATGATGATGCCGGAGAGAGTAATGATAATAAGGGCGATAGCGAAAATATCCGCGAAGTAAGTCCACCATTGTCCCGGATTGTAATGTAAACGGGACATTGCTCCGATAAGCGGGCGACGGGTGACAGATTCATATACCGCTTCTCCTGTCTTCACGTTTACCAGGAGGTTGGAACCGCCTTTCAAGAATACTTTCATTACATCCGTTTTCGGGAAGTAATATTTGGTATAGTTGCCGGTTTCTCCTAACGGTTCCAGTAGAGTAAGTACTTTCTCTTTACTCATTCCAGCTTTATCAGGTAGCTTTTCCGCTATTTTATATTCTTTCCGTGTGATGGAGAAGTTCGGATTAATCGTGTCGCGGTGATTCATTACAATTCCGGAAATGGCATATATCAATACCATTCCGGAAAAGAAAAATGACAGGTCACGGTGTATGAGCCGACTCCATTTACGGATGTTACTACTCCACTTCATACGAATTAGCTTCCATAAAATAGAAAGATAAATACTCTTTTCCCGTTTCTGCCTTGCGGTCGGCTATTTTTGCGCGGAAGTCTGCGATGCGGGCTTCGGGGCTGTTAGCCGTTTCGCCGCGTGCTTTCTTTTCAGAGTCGCATCCGGCTTCGCTTGTTCCGTGTTTCTCGGCAGTCTGTGCTTTCAGTTGCGCTTCCCAGTTTTGGAGGTAGGCTTCGTCGATGCGTTGTTCTTTTAATGTTCCGGTAACACGGACGATAGAGTTTACACATTTAGGATCGAAGGCTCCCAATGTTCCGGCTTCTACACGGATCACTTGTGTATCGTCACTACCCATCAGGAAGATTTTCTTTGCACCATGTTTGCAGGTATGTGTGCAAACGCCTTCAATGGTAACTTCTTGCCCTGCAAGGTTTTCGGCATTGGCAAGGAGAGAATCGATTTCCAAAGCGGAAGATGCAGACTGTTCTGTTGTCGCTTCTGATGCGCTTTTCTGTTGTTTGTTACCACATGAAGTTCCGATAAAGGTTATTGCCATAAGGGCAATTGCGATTGTTAACTTTTTTGTTTTCATTATTATTGCTTCGTTTTTATATAGTTTGTAATCAGTTTTTCGTTTGTTTATAGCTTATAATAGTTCGCCTTACGAGCGGGGAGTTTAAATCCTATTTGAAACCATTCGTTTCAAGCCTCGAAACCATTGGTTTCACGCCGAGAAACAAAGTGTTTCAGGGCATGAAACAAATATTAGTTCTTTAATTAGCGGCTTGGTCCTTTACACAACGGAGTTGCTGACCTGATTTAATGCTGATATAAGGAACGTTGATGCGTCCTTCGGGATAGCTTTTTGTAAATGTTGTCATTTGGGTGAAGAACTGGATATTGGTTAGTTTTGTTGGATCTGTCTTGTCTAGATAAAGTGGCGCGTAACAGGTAGAAGACATAATATATGTCAAAGCCGGTTGTCCTTTATATTTTTCTAAAGTTTCTGATGTTGTATTACCTGAATAGAACGTTGTTAACTGATATGTAGGTGTAGCGGCAAAAGTACTTTGCATTCTCACACCTGATAGAACATAGTTCCAGCCCGCAGCGTTGTATTTACTCATATTTCCTCCACTATATTCCTTGTCATAGAAAAGAGCATCTTCTTTAGTCGTATCACTTTCGCCTTGACCTCCTTTAGCAAGACCACATAAATCAAGGAATTCGGCACGGGTAGGAATATGCCACCCTTTAGGACAGATACCTTGAGCGCTTTCAAACTCATAGCAATTCTCAGCCGTCACTTCCTTACCGCCAAGTGCCGCATATATGTCATAGAAATAGCCTAGCTTTTTTATAGAGTTCTCATCGGTTAAAGCTTCTGCACCGGTAGCTGTAATTTTATCTGTAACTCCAGTAAGTTGATACGGATACCAAATATGAGCGTCAGCTGTCGGGTCACTTGACGGCGTATATCCTTCCGGCACATAACGTAATGGTTCTGCCATCCAAGTCGTTCCGTTAGCAAGTTTGATTGTTTTATAAGTCTCTCCATAATAGACGAAATATCCATCATGTTCCTCAAAATTAGTATCACCTGGTGTTTCGTCTTCTTTCGGTAATTTGTCATCATCACTACAAGATGCGAAGAGTGCTGCTGCGAGCATAAACATTAAGTACTTTTTCATGTTCTGATAAATTTAGTTTATATAATTATATTGATTAATTTAAAATGTATATCCTAGTTTGATGGTTTCATTCCACCGATTTGCTCCTGCTATGTATTTAAGGTTGAAACCATGTGTATATTCGGCTTGGATTTCTGCATAGATTCCTCGATAAAACTTGTATCGGAGTCCAACTTCAAACGTTAGTCGGGGGGCTGTTGCGTATTCGTTCTGTAGATTATAATACTCTGTCAATCGGTACGGAGGTTCACCCGCCTCTGATTCAGTTTTAACTGTTTTACTCTTCTCCGTATAATCTCCGGCAGAGAAAATACCGGAAGTTTTCAGATCAAACAGTTTGGTGTGGAATGTGCCGGCAAGGTATATACGCCCACATGTCATGGTCTGTGAAACGGAGTAGGGGAACATCTGTGTAGTCAGACTTTTCAATGATGACACATTCGCGCCAAAGCGTAGTTCTCTCCGGGGGGCTATGAACTCATATTCGGATTGGACAGAAAAGACACTTCTTTCAAAAATGCGGTTAGAACCATAAACATGAGTAGTCGTTATTCCGTTGGAAGTTTCCCGACCTAATACATTTTCATTATTAAATTGGCGTGACCAAGTCAAATTTAACCGTAGGAAGTGTGCTGCATTTCCTTTTGAGAAACGATAGCTCAAGTGTGAAGTGACCCGATTGGCCGGGAATTTGAACCAGATGCTTTCCTTTTCTCCAGCCGAACCTGATGAATGGCTGTATTCCACATCTACATAAAAAGCCTTCCATTGGAATTGAGCGGCTGCTCCGTGAGATAGTTCTTTAATAGGAAATCCATTCATACCCGATTCATTCAGATGAATTCCGCTGCCTTCCCATGTCTCATACGCACCGTACATTAGTCCTTTGTCCAAGAAGGCATAGTACGATGTAGCAGCGGTGCCGATTTCTTCTGCTTTGACCGATTCACTGTTCTTGCCAAAAATGTAAGAGAATCCTATGGCATAGTCATCCGAATGATACATTATACTTGGAGCTACTTTTAAGTCTAGTCTATAATTGGTATGCCGCAGATCTTTACGTTTCGAGTAGTTGGCGGAGGTAAAGTCTATTTTTCCGCCTATACGCCAACAGGGGGCAATGTCTTTGGCTATACCTCCCATGAAAGCATAAGTCTGTAAATCTTTCCGGCCGGGAGTAAATTCCAGTATGTCTACCGGGTAGAATCCCGGATGAATGAACATAGAACCACTCATATTTCTACCGGAAGTGTGATCAAACGAAAATGAACCTGTCAGAGAATAGCTTTTTAGATGTGTGATAGACTTTGCTATTGCACCTGCGTTCCATAACTTATCAGCTTCGTAATAATTGTGGAAATCGCCATGATTATTCCTGCCATATAGTTCAGCATAGGAAACGGTGGTACTGTCCACCATTATTCCGGTAACGTTTGCTCCGGCATTCCAAGGATTACGCCGTTCCACAAGATCGTAAGATTGTGCCGAGACTGTGGATGCCACGTACAAGAAAAGACAAGTTATATATATTCGTTTCATATTACTCATGCAGGGATTGTTTTTCTCTTTCATAAAAGTCCGAGGAAGAGTTGTTGGTATCTTCCAGTATTTCATAGCCTGCTTCACGAGAGGCTTCTTCATCGGTATGGCGGTACAGGGTTCGTCCGTCATATAGCGCACTTTGAGTAACATAACCCGCATCGACAGAAGGCGGCATACGTTTCATATTATTGGAAGAACCTCCATAGTATATTTCTACTGCGTCTAATACCCAGTCGACCGGTACTTTAACAATCCTGTCTACTGTGCTTCCGGGTTTTTGAATAACATTGTCTGCCTGCGATACAAAATCTTGTATGGTAGTGTCTTTTGCCTTAAACAAGACAGTGGCAGGAGAAAATACAGAGAAAGTATAAGCATTTGCCTGTCCTGTTTTTATCACAACATTCAGATAATGGTCTGGCGTTATCTGGTCGCCCGGTGCGGGGTGATACAATGTATTCCAGAAATATACGGGATTATAACAAACGAAATATCCGGGTTTGTTCAGATTGACCGATTGGGGGTATTGCGCTGCGTGGTCGATAGCTCCGCAGATAACAACTACGGCATCTTCGCCAGGAGCCAAAGGGAATGTCTGTCCCGTACCTCCGAACTGCCAGACACACTGTGCCACAGGTAAAAAGTCCGGAAAGATGGTAGCTCCAGTCGATTCATCCTGTGTTACCCATACATTGGTTGCCTGCGAGTTATAAGGATCGAGTGAGCCGAAGCATAAACCATCGAGATATTGTGTCTCGGAGGTGTTGTTGTGTAGAATCATGTATTTGTCTGACTGATAGTTGCCTTCAAACGGTAGCTTGGTGCATCCCCCGCAATAAATCTCCTTGATAACAATGTCACCGGACCTGGAGTGCACCAGTGGCAGATTGAGGGCGAGGTCTCCATTCACAAGTTTCACCTTGTCTGCCAATCCGTTGAAGATATCCTGCTCCGCTTTATCACTTATCTGAATGCGGTATATGCCTTTGGTCAGGCTGAAACGGACTGTTCCGTTTTTATCTGTTTTTGACGTATACGAATTCCCCCGGTCTATATCTTCGATTTTTACGATAACTCCTTCTCGGAGATAATCTGAGTATTCGTCCGGATATACTGCATTTACTTGAAGCGTATGCAGTTGGTTATCGTAAGGGTTGTCCTTGTCAATGTCTGTACAACTTCCTGTGGTGAGGAATGTCATCAGTAATAATATGTATGCTAGTTGCTTCATTGTTCTAGAATTTTATGCGGCAAGTTAATCCATAGTAAAAATCCGGAGTAAAAATGGCGCTTACTCCTGTTGCGTAAGAGGTTACATACTTCCGTGAATTCGTGAAGTTGATCGCATTGAGAGCGAGCGAGACATGATCGCCTATTTCTTTGGTTATATTGATATTGGCGGAGAAATAGGGATCGTATCCATCCGCAGCGAACGTATAGGCATTGCCCGATTTGCGTATCAGGTTTGCGAATGCGGAATTCTGGGCTTCTTTTTCGGTAAAAGGGCGTATCTCATTATTGAGATCAAGGTATGCTACCGGATAAATCGCTGTATACGAATTGCCGTCATAAATACTACCTCCTGTTCCCGCATTACTATTATCACTTACATTGAAAGCATATTCTTTACCGTTGTATTCGGACAGGTTCTGTGACCGTTTTAATAGAGAGGCCTCCAGCCGGAATGATATAATCAATCTGGCTTTGGGGATACGGGTTATTGCCGTTATATTGGCGTCCAGAGAATGAGTACGTTTGCCGTTAGCTGTTGTCGATGAATTATCTCCGTTGGCATAGATACCTACATATTGGTAGGAACGATTTGGGATACCGGTATGTGACCACCCTGTTTGATAGTAGTAAGACAACGAATTATCTATATATTTCATATAATCATAGCTGGCATCCAGTCTCAATTGTGTACGAATAGGAGTTATTTCGGGAAAATCGACAATCATTTCCACTCCCCGGCGATTGATATCCGGTCCGTTGTCCGGTGAAACGGAATTGACAAAAGTACGGTTCGTTACTTTTACGTCCATAGGTACCCACTTCTCCGATTCATTTCCGCGTATATACACCATTCCTGTTTGGTTGTTTACGTTAATTTGCGGATTGGCAGGCATGCTGAATCCGTCCGGTAATTGCAGGACATCATAAGAAAACGGAGTATAGGCATTGGTGTATTTATAAGGATTTTTAGTACGGTTGAAATAACCAACCAATGATATCTTGGTCTTTGCGATTTCGATATCGACTCCCAATTCTGCGTTTTGATTCCGTTGCCAACGCAAGTTTTTATTATGTAAGAGCACGTATGGTTGGCTGTAATAGACGTAGGATGATTCGTTATTGTTATAAGAAACACCAAAAGTTTGTATGTCACGATACTCCTGTCTGGGATAGAGAATGTAATAAGACGGCAGTTTCTCGGCAACTCCCCATCCACCACGGATTGATATATTCCGGTTCAACTGCCATTTGGCATTGAAACGTGGTGAAAACGTATTCAGGTTTTTATATTCTGTTCCACTGATGAAAATCTTTTCCCAGCGTATACCTGCCATGAGTCTTAGTGTAGTGCTTCCGAGAGGTACTGTCAGATTCTCTTCAGCATAAAGTGAAACATTATGCATATACGGATAAGCAATGTACGGACGCGGGCGATATCCGTTAGGAGCTAATGACGGGTTTTGGTAGTATTCCCCTTCTCCTATGTTACCTGTTGATTTCCACTGAATTCCTGCTATCAGATTACTGTTCACCTTTTTAAAACGTCGGTTCCACTCGTATTTTAGGGAAGCGGCATAATCCAGTTCTTTTGAATCTATAATTTGGTCGGCGAAATACGAATAAGGCAGTTTATCGGCAAGGAAATAACCTTCCTGTTCAGCATGTACAGCCGGTTGTTCAGACGCATACGTGTAGGGAGTATGTGCGTGTGACTTATTATCATTGTAATGGAGGGATGCGTCAAATTTCAGATTGGTAATCCATGACTTGTTGAGCAACCAGCTTAATGATGTGTTTGCCCGGAACACGTTATCCCTTACTTTTGTATATTCTCCGGTATAGGCATCGGGATCATCCTTGGTGTTCATACCTCCGATGTTTCCAGTGAAACCGATATTAAATCTGAAAATGTTCCGGAATGTATTATTATAGTTTGCAGAGAATCCTCTTCGTGTGTAGGAAGTGTAGGGTGATGATAATTTCCGGGTGGCTTTTGTCCACTCGCCACTGATATTAACGGTACCTTTGTCATTTCCCAGAGCCAGTCCTTTTGAAAATGAAAACTGTTCTGTGCGGGGATTAATGGCCAATAAGATCTCCCAAGGTGTTTTACCTTTTTTTGTCCGGATATTGACCATGCCACTGTTCAAATCTCCATACTCTGCTGAAGGTACACCTGTTATGACTTCTACCGATTCTATATTTGTAACGGCAATACTGCGTGTATCTATTCCGCTCATATTACCGAAAGATGCATTATTTCCCATGCGTATACCGTCTACAGCTACTGCTGTTCCGAAAGTGGCGTTGCCAACGGTTGAACCTCCGTCTCTTAGTGAAAATACATTATTGGTAGTCAGATCCGGGACTTTCGTCTTTCCTCCCGGAAGAAGGGCGGATATGTCGCTGACGTTAGATACTTGAAGGTGTTCCAAAGCATTGCTTCCAATGATGAGAGTCGTATTCAACTCACTTTTGGGAGCTTGTGCTGTTATAACTACATCATCTAGCGCAAGGGTATTTTCTTTGAGTTGTATCGTTAGATCTTTGACGTTGCTGCGGATATCAACCCGAATTGTTGTTGTGACGTAACCGAGAAAGGAAACCTCCAGATTACATTTTCCTTCCTGAACTCCTTGTATTGTGAAATCTCCGTTCTGATTGGATACAGCCCACAAATAGGTACCTTTGATAATGATGGATGCTCCCGGTAATGGAGTGTTTGTCTTTTCTTCGGTGATACGACCAGAGATTGTATACGTACCCGGGTTGGCTGTGGCTTTAAATACAATACAAAAGAGAAGCCCAAAGAACGCTATGTTTAGTCGAAAATGTCCCATATACAAATTTTGTGCAAAGTTCCCTAAATATATAATGCAGGGCAATCGCAATAAATGACTATTTTTGGACATTTGATACCTATATGTGGTGATGGGGATTTTCGCCTGTTAATCGAAAAATGGTTTGTGATATAATAAATAGGTATATAAAAATAGTGACCGACTTGCATTACGACGATTGTCGTATAGCAAGCCGGTCACTTATTTTGTTTTATTTATATGCTTCTCTTGAAGTCTAGATGTTTTTTACTTTAATCAGGTATTCGGCAATCTGAACAGCATTCAGGGCGGCACCTTTCTTAATCTGGTCACCTACAATCCAGAAAGTCAATCCGTTTTCGTTTGTCAGGTCTTTGCGGATACGGCCTACATATACCGGATCTTTACCTGCCAGGAACAGCGGCATCGGATATTCTTTTTCTGCCGGATTGTCTTGAAGAACCAGCCCTTCACCGTTAGCGAATGCTTCACGAGCTTCTTCTACGGAAATCGGACGTTCTGTTTCTACCCAGATACTTTCAGAGTGAGCGCGTAATGCAGGAACACGTACACAAGTTGCACTAACCTTTACGTCAGAATGCATGATCTTACGTGTCTCATTATACATTTTCATCTCTTCTTTCGTATAACCGTTCTCTGTAAATACGTCAATCTGCGGAATCAGGTTGAAAGCCAACTGATAGGCAAACTTCTCTACAGTCACAGGCTCGTTTGCCAATACCTGACGATATTGTTCGTACAATTCGTCCATAGCGGCAGCACCTGCACCACTTGCTGCCTGATAGGTAGATACGTGCACGGTTTTTATATGAGAAAGCTTTTCGATGGCTTTCAGTGCAACTACCATTTGGATAGTCGTACAATTGGGGTTGGCAATAACGCCACGAGGACGTTCCAGTGCGTCTTCGGCATTTACTTCAGGCACAACCAAAGGTACATCGGCATCCATACGGAATGCGCTGGAGTTGTCGATCATCACAGCACCGTACTTGGTGATTGTTTTTTCGAACTCCTTGGATGTTCCTGCACCGGCAGAAGTGAAAGCAATGTCTACCCCTTTAAAGTCATCATTGTGTTGTAAGAGTTTCACCTCGATCTGTTTACCGCGGAAAGTATAAGTTGTTCCGGCACTACGTTTAGAACCGAACAAAACTAACTCGTCCATCGGGAAGTTTCTCTCATCGAGCACGCGCAGGAACTCTTGTCCTACGGCTCCGCTTACGCCAACAATAGCTACTTTCATCTTTTTCTTTTGTTAAATTGTGAATATTGAATTCTTTCCTTCATTCTGTCGAATCGGAAAGATTTGGCTGCAAAATTATAACAATTTAGCATATAAACATCGCTTTTGAGAGAAATATTTCAGGCTTTCGATGGATTTCTTTAACCTTACGTATAATCAAGTGTGGTTGTTGGACGGGATAAACGCACCAAAAGGGATGCGTTTTCCGTCGCGATGCGAATCGGATTGGTTTCGTAGCCTGATAAGATTGTCTTTATTGCCTAATATTACTTCGTTCCACTATAGTGTAACGCAAGGATAACTATAGTCTCCCTTGCGTTCCACTATAGTTATCCGCAAGAGACACTATAGTAGAACGAAATAAAAGTGCCTAACGAAATATATCTTGATAGGTAAGCGGGAGAAAAGAAGTAGTAAGGTGAGTAATTGACTACTGAATAATACGTCTGGACATTCATTGTGATTCTGCAAACTTTTTTGTTCCTTTGCATTGAATTCCTAAAGCCACAGCCTATGAACTTGTTTGATTTTAATTTAACCTTACCGATTACCGACCCGACTTGGGTATTCTTTTTGGTATTGATTATCATTCTCTTTGCTCCGATGATCCTCGGACGTCTTCATATACCTCATATTATAGGCATGATTCTGGCGGGTGTATTGATTGGCGAACACGGCTTTCATGTGCTCGACCGGGACAGCAGTTTCGAACTCTTCGGCAAAGTGGGATTATATTATATCATGTTCCTTGCCGGTCTTGAGATGGACATGGAGGACTTTAAGAAAAACCGGACGAAAAGTGTTGTGTTTGGCTGGCTCACCTTTCTGATTCCGATGGCGCTGGGAATATGGAGTAGTATGAGTATGCTGGGCTATGGCTTTCTCACGGCGGTGTTATTGGCGAGTATGTACGCTTCCCATACTTTAATAGCCTATCCTATTATTAGCCGTTATGGATTGTCGCGTTTGCGCAGTGTCAATATAACCATTGGGGGGACGGCTGTCACTGTTACCCTTGCTTTGATTATTCTTGCCGTCATAGGTGGTATGTTTAAAGGTACCGTTGATGGTTGGTTCTGGGTGTTTCTTGTGGCAAAAGTGGCTTTTCTCGGATTCCTGATTGTATTCTTCTTTCCCCGCATCGGACGTTGGTTCTTCCGGAAGTATGATGACAGCGTGATGCAGTTTGTGTTTGTGTTGGCAATGGTTTTCCTCGGAGGAGGATTGATGGAATTCGTGGGAATGGAAGGAATTTTAGGTGCTTTCTTGGCAGGCTTGGTGTTGAATCGTTTGATTCCTCATGTCTCTCCTTTGATGAACCGACTGGAATTTGTGGGAAATGCCTTGTTTATTCCTTACTTCCTGATTGGTGTCGGGATGATTATTGATGTAAGGAGCCTGTTTACCGGAGGTGAAGCATTGAAGGTGGCTGTTGTAATGACAGTGGTGGCAACCTTTAGTAAATGGTTGGCTGCCTGGATCACGCAGAAGATATACCGGATGCAGTCAAATGAACGGAGCATGATATTCGGCTTGAGTAATGCGCAGGCCGCGGCTACACTGGCAGCAGTATTGATCGGCCATGAAATTATTATGGAGAATGGAGAACGCTTGTTGAACGATGATGTATTGAACGGCACGGTAGTGATGATACTTTTCACTTGCGTCATCAGTTCTTTGGTGACCGAACGTTCGGCCCGCCGTTTCGCTCTGGATGAAAATGTGCAAGCGGAAGAAGAAGCTAAACAGATAAATAAGGAACAGATCCTGATTCCGGTCGCTAATCCGGAGACGATTGAAGATTTGGTTAATCTGGCTTTGGTAATAAAGGATGCCAAACAGAAGAATGCATTAGTGGCATTGAATGTGATTAATGACAATAACAGTTCGGAGAAGAAAGAGCAGCAGGGCAAACGTAACCTGGAGAAGGCTGCCATGATTGCTGCTGCCGCCGATGTGCCTGTCACGATGGTGAGCCGTTATGATTTGAATATTGCTTCGGGGATTATCCATACGATCAAAGAGTATGAAGCTACGGATATTGTGATCGGTCTGCATCGGAAGGCTAATATTGTCGACTCTTTCTTCGGACATCTGGCTGAAAGCCTGCTGAAAGGTACGCATCGTGAAGTGATGATTGCCAAATTCCTGATGCCGGTTAACACCCTGCGTCGAATCAATATCGCCGTTCCGCCAAAGGCTGAATATGAATCGGGTTTCTCAAAGTGGGTGGAACATTTCTGCCGTATGGGAAGCATCCTGGGCTGTCGGGTTCATTTCTTTGCCAATGAGCGTACATTAATGCGACTTCAGCAACTGGTGAAGAAAAGATATGCAGGTACCCCGACAGAATTTTCCATCCTGGAAGAATGGGAAGATCTTCTGTTATTAACAGGACAGGTGAATTATGACCACTTGCTGGTTGTTGTTTCTGCCCGTCGCGGATCTATCTCCTATGATACCTCTTTTGAACGTCTGCCGGCGCAGTTGGGAAAATATTTCTCTAATAATAGTTTGATTATCTTATATCCCGATCAGTTTGGAGAACCGCAGGAAATTGTGTCATTCTCTGATCCTCGTGGACATAATGAGTCTCAACATTATGAGAAAGTGGGTAAATGGTTCTATAAATGGTTAAAGAAAAATTGATGGAAAGATACGACTGGCAACAGAGAACAGCACTCCTGTTGGGAGAGGAAAAGATGGAACGCATCCGAAACGCGCACATATTGGTTGTGGGACTGGGTGGAGTGGGAGCTTACGCTGCCGAGATGATCTGCCGTGCAGGAGTCGGGCGGATGACGATTGTAGATGCCGATACAGTGCAGCCTACCAATATGAATCGTCAGTTGCCGGCCATGCATTCCACACTGGGAAAGGCGAAAGCGGAAGTATTGGCTGCCCGTTATAAAGATATAAATCCGGATATCGAATTGACTGTTCTGCCCGTCTACCTGAAAGATGAGAATATACCGGAACTGCTGGATGCCAATCAATATGATTTTATAGTAGATGCTATTGATACGATCAGTCCGAAATGCTTTCTGATTTACGAGGCGATGAAACGTCGTATAAAGATTATTTCCAGTATGGGAGCAGGAGCGAAGAGTGACATCACCCAAGTTCGTTTTGCCGATCTTTGGGAGACATATCATTGCGGTTTAAGCAAGGCGGTACGGAAGCGCTTGCAGAAGATGGGAATGAAACGGAAACTTCCGGTAGTGTTCAGTACGGAACAAGCCGACCCGAAAGCCGTGTTGCTGACGGATGATGAACAGAATAAGAAATCGACATGTGGAACAGTCAGTTATATGCCGGCCGTGTTTGGGTGCTATTTGGCTGAATATGTCATTAAACGATTATAAAGGCTATTATGATAAAACTAGAAGGTATAACGAAGAGTTTCGGCTCATTACAGGTGTTGAAAGGCATTGATCTGGAAATCAACAAAGGAGAAATTGTCAGTATCGTAGGTCCGAGCGGTGCCGGTAAAACGACTTTGTTGCAAATCATGGGCACTCTCGATGAACCGGACGCAGGTACGGTGCAGATTGACGGAACAATAGTAAGCCGGATGAAAGAGAAAGAACTATCTGCGTTCCGTAATAAGAATATCGGTTTTGTTTTCCAGTTTCATCAACTGTTGCCGGAGTTTACGGCATTGGAAAATGTGATGATTCCTGCCCTCATTGCAGGTGTTTCTTCAAAAGAGGCAAATGACCGTGCCATGAAGATTCTGGATTTCATGGGGCTGGTTGACCGGGCCTCTCATAAACCGAATGAACTGTCGGGAGGTGAGAAACAACGGGTAGCGGTAGCGCGGGCTTTGATTAATGATCCGGCAGTTATTCTGGCAGACGAACCATCCGGTAGTCTGGATACACATAATAAAGAAGATTTACATCAACTGTTCTTCGATTTGAGGGACCGTCTGGGGCAGACTTTTGTCATAGTGACGCATGACGAGGGACTTGCCAAAATCACGGACCGGACAGTCCACATGGTGGATGGTATGATTAAAAAACATTAATTAGAGAACCTAACTTCTAAAAATGTATACCAAAAAGGTAGAGCCTTGCAAGTGTTCTATCTTTTAGTTATATATTTATAGTCGCTTCTCTACAGAAGTCTGTGAAGATGATAGTAGAGTGTTTGTTTTGTTTGTGTGTGATGCATTCTTGTCTGGTGTGATAGGAATGCATCTTTTTTTATTAATTATAACAAATGTAGGGCTCGATCCGTTCAAGATCAGCCGGAGTGAACTCCTCATAAAGGGATAGTTGCTTCAGACTTTTTAAGATTCCTTTCTTTTTCCGATATTCAATGATAACCTTTGCTTGATAGTAGTTTATATATGGATGACGCATCATTCGTTCCATGCCCGACTTGTTTAAATTGACACGGTGTGTCTGGCTGGTATCGATAGAAAACCACGGGCGGAGTTTTTCTGCTTTTAGATGAATCTCCTGTAACTGTTCTATCCGGCAAAAGCCTCCCAGCCGTTCGCGGTAATTCACAATCATCCGGGCAATGCTGCTTCCGATTCCCGGAATCTTTTTAAGTTCGGTGGTATCAGCGGAGTTGAGGCTGATGACAGTTCCCGGGTGGTATTTCACAAGTGTGTCCCGTTGTATGCTTTGCATGGTTAATAACCGTACTGTATCTTTATCTTTCGAACTGAAATCTTCTGTGATTTGGATATAAGGACGAAGAGTCTGGTATTGTTCTTTTGTGAGTCCATATATCTTCCGAAAATCCTCCGGATGGCGGAATCTGCCTTGTTTATGGCGATAGTGCAGGATATTCTTTATCATCCACGACGGTAATCCGAGCGAAAGGAAAGTAGTGGAGTCCGCGGTGTTCGGATCAAACACGGCAAGTTTGACTTCCTGTTGCGGGAAGGATGGAAAAGAATGACCGGACCTGTTGTGGGGTTTTGTTTCCCGGAGAGAGGAGAGAAAGTCATTATATTCTTGATCGGATTTCTCATTCTCTGTGCAGTAGCCGGTATCTTCGGCACGAGTGAAAAAGGCAAAGAGTTTAGGAACTGCATATACTCCTAAAATAAGAACGACAAGGACGATAATGCCTTGTCGTTCGGTTTTAGTATAATAAAGGAAGTCTTTCCACATTATAGCTTGATTAATCCCAGTTCATTGATAAATATCAGTGAGATGGCGATTGGTGCGATATATTTTAATATAAAGATGATAAGCTTGTATACCGGTATTTTTAACGAGCCGTCATTGGTGATCTCTGACCATACAATCTTCTTGTCCAGATACCATCCGGTAAAGAGGGAGATACACAGTCCGCCAAGTGGTAACATTATTTTGGCTGTTGCGAAGTCGAAGAGATCGAACATTCCCAATCCGAAAATGGTGAATCCTTTCATGACTCCCAATGATAATGAACAGAATATTCCGAGGAAGACACAACCGCCGGTGACTAACCTTGCCGCTTTTTCACGGGAAAGATTGAACTCCTCGTGAAGATAAGCGGTTACTACTTCGTGTAAAGAAATGGTAGAAGTTAAAGCAGCCATTGCCAACAACGCGTAGAACATTACAGAGAATATATATGCTAGTACGGGAACTCCGCTGAACGCTTGTTGGAATACATTAGGCAGCGTGATAAAGATCAGACTTGGACCTGAATCCGGTTGTATGCCAACCGAGAAGGCTGCCGGGAAGATGATAAATCCTGCCAGTATTGCCACAAAGGTATCAATGATTCCTACGCTGAAAGCTGTTTTAGTCAGGTTGGTTTCTTTACTGAAATAAGAGGCGTATGTGCAAAGGCATCCCATACCCAGGCTCAAAGAGAAGAAAGCCTGTCCCATAGCACTTAAAAATACATTTCCGTCCACCTTGCTAAAGTCGGGTTTGAGCAGGAATTCAATACCCGCACCGGCTCCCGGCAGAGTGACTGAACAAACTACCAGTATGAGGATAATGATAAACAAGGTAGGCATCATGATCTTCGAAGACTTTTCAATCCCTTTTTCTACTCCTTTCACGATGATGAAATGAGTAACCAATAAGAATGCTACCAGCCATACGACCGGTCGCCACGGGTTACTGGAGAATTGTTGGAAAGAAGAGATAAACTCTCCGGAAGTTTTTCCGGCAAAACCGTTGGTGGCAGCCTCAAAAATATATTCAAGTGTCCATCCAGCTACTACTGCATAATAACTAAGTATCAGGAAACCTGCCAATACTCCCATGCGTCCTACCCAACGCCAATGCGTTCCCGGAGCTAATGTTTGATATGCTCTCGCAGTGTTGGCTCTTGAACGGCGTCCTATTAGGAACTCGGCAATCATAATAGGCAATCCCAAGAGAAAAATGCAACCTAAATAGATCAGTATAAAAGCGGCACCTCCATGATTTCCCGTTTCATAGGGAAACCTCCATATATTACCCAACCCGACTGCAGAACCGGCAGAAGCGAGTATGACCCCTAATTTGCTACCGAAGTTCGCTCTATCATTTTTTGCCATAAATCTTGTTTTATCTTACAAATCGTTATAAAATATACGAGTTAAAGTGCAAATATAGAAATTGATACTTATATTTGCACGAAAACTGTAATATTATTTAGATATGCTATCTTATATTAAGAAATATCCTATCTCGCTTTTTATCATTTTGGCAGTGATTTATCTGTCGTTCTTTAAACCGCCTAAGACGGATTTGAATGAAATTCCCAATTTAGACAAACTGGTTCATATTTGTATGTATTTTGGTATGTCGGGGATGTTGTGGCTGGAGTTTTTGCGTGCACATCGCAGGGATCACGCTCCGATGTGGCATGCGTGGGTAGGTGCATTCCTCTGTCCGGTGCTTTTCAGCGGTTGTGTGGAGTTGCTGCAAGAATACTGCACTACTTACCGGGGAGGTGACTGGTTGGATTTTGCGGCCAATACAACAGGGGCGATTCTGGCTAGTTTAGTAGCCTATTATGTCGTACGGCCGAGGATGATGAAGGCTGATTGAAATTTGCTGGTTAGAAGGATTTTCAGGCACGGATTACGCGGATTACACGGTTGTTTTATAAATGCTAATTCTAAAATCCGTGTAATCCGCGTAATCCGTGCCTGAAAAAATAATATAATTATAAGTATTCCACCGTTGAACTAAGTTTGATTCCATTGGAACCTTTTATTAGAATGGTATATCCTTTGGGTTTATCTTCCTGCAAATCCTTTATGACTTCCTGCACATTTGCATAAGTTTTAAACGAATGTTCACTTGCGGCAAACTGTTCTCCCACAAGCCATACTTTCTCAAAATCACTTTCTTTTATGTAGTCAACGATTTTCTGATGTTCGGTCGGCCCTTCAGCACCCAGCTCGCGCATGTCTCCTAATATGAGCATCTTGTGAGGGACTGGCATATTCCGGAAGTTTTGCAAGGCAGCCATCATGCTGGTTGGGTTTGCGTTATATGCGTCGATGATAAGCGTGTTATCTTCCGTCTTTTTAAGTTGGGAACGGTTGTTCTGTGGCGTATACTCTGCCAGAGCTTCATCGATCTTCTTTGCTTCCACTCCAAAGAAACGTCCGATAGTGATTGCGGCCAGGGCATTCGGGAAATTATATTCTCCGATCAACTGTGTACATACTTGATGGGGTTCACCGTCTTTACCGGCTTTCCATTCAAAAGCAAGATAAGGTGAATTACCGGTAATCCGGCCGTTGACGTAGAGATCATCTTCTGTTCCGTAAGAAATCAGGTTCAATCCCTGTGAGATATTCATCAAATAGGTGTTATCGTGATGGATAAAGGTGATGGCATCTTTCTTGCGGAGGAAATCATAAAGCTCGCCTTTGGTCTTGATTACTCCTTCAAAAGAGCCGAATCCTTCCAGATGAGCTTTGCCTACATTGGTGATAATGCCATAATCCGGTTCGACTATTTCGCAAAGAAACTTGATTTCTCCCGGATGACTGGCACCCATCTCAATGATGGCAAGGTCATGTTCCGGTTTCAATCGTAGCAGGGTAGTCGGTACACCGATGTGGTTGTTGAGATTACCTAAAGTATAAAGCACATTATAGGCTTGGCAGAGAACACTGGAAATTAACTCTTTGGTGGTCGTCTTCCCATTAGTGCCCGTAATGCCGATCACTCGCGTTCCGAGTTGGCGGCGATGATAGTTGGCAAGCTGCTGCATGGTTTGCAGGCAGTCGTCTACAAGTATATATCGTTGATCGCCTTCTATGGCATACTGCGCTTCATCGATAATGGCAAACGCGCATCCGGAGTCCAGCGCTAATTGGGCAAATGCATTACCGTTGAACGACTCACCTTTCAAGGCGATAAACAAAGAACCGTCCGGACAGTTCCGGCTATCAGTAGTTACTGATTGGCAATCCAGAAAAATCTGGTAAAGAGCAGAAAGTTTCATAACCTGATCTTTTTATTTAAAACGTTGCAAAGATAGGCTATTCTTTCGGATTTGATGGGAGTTCGGACAGTTTTTTGCTTAGGCGTATATCAAAGGAAGAGTCAGGATCATCCGGCATCCTTCTGTATAAGAAGCGTCGATTCGGAGACTACCTCCTAACTTTTCGGCAATACTCCGGCATATCGGAAGTCCGAGTCCGGTTCCCTGCGTGAAAGAGTCCATTTTGTAGAAACGTTCAAATACTGCTTCCTGTTGATCTTTCGGAATGCCTGTTCCTGTATCGGTGACACTGATTTCAATTTTCTTTTCAGCTTCCAGCACGGAATAAGCGATGCGAATACTGCCATGAGCCGTAAATTTAGTGGCATTATGTGCCAGGTTGTTCAACACTTGTGATATACGTTCCGAATTACTGCGTATGAGCAGGCTTTCCCTTTCAGGTTCGAATAAAACTTCCACATCTTTCTGCTTGTTATCTTTGGCAACTTCAGATGCAAGTTGACAGATCGTATTAAGGTCTGTTTCAGCGTCAGTGGGCAGTTGTTCATATTGATCCAGTTCGGACAGCGTGAGCACATCAGTGACCAGTCGAAGCAAGTCGTTACTGTTGCTTTTGATGATATTGACAAACTCCTGTGTTTCCGGATTGTTGCTGTAATGGTCGCTTAATACCTGCGAGAAGCCTACGATAGAGTTAAGTGGCGTACGGATTTCGTGCGTCATGCTTTGGATAAACGTTGTTTTCATCCGGCTGTTTGCCTCAGCTATATCTTTGGCTTTACGCAATTCTTCCCTCGATACCATAAGTTCTTCATTCCTTATTTTAAGTTCGGCTTCCGAAACTTTCAGTTTGCGTTTCAGGAAGTTTTCTCTATAAAGGAATACAAATAAGATACCTAATAAAATAATCAATGAAATAATCAAGGTTGTTTTATTATGCAACTCCTTCTCTTGTGCCTGAAGCATGAGTTCTTTCTTTTCGGCATTGAGCTTTTCTACATTTAATAAGGTGGCGAATTCGCTGCTGGCCACTTGTTCATTGGCTATTTTCAAAGAGTCATCCGCGTTGATGTACATTTGCAGATATTTGACCGCCAGGTTCATATTCCCCATCTTTTGGTAGATTTCTCCCTGTGTGCGATAATGGATGCTGCTAAGTATACTCTCGCTTAAACGGCGTTCTTCTTTTTCCTGCATCTTTGCGGCTTCCAGCGCTTTCTGATATTGTTTGGTCTGCTGGTAGTATAAACATTCTATGTTATACAGTCTTTTTTTGATAGACTCCAGTCTTTTGTCCTGTTCAAACGCAGCCTGACACTCCTTCAGTAATTCTTCGGCAGCTTGAAAGTCGCCAAACTTGCTATGGTAGTTTACATACTCCAATTTGGCAGATATTTGTTGCGTAGAGGAATTGGCGGTCGCAATGGCTTTTTCCACAGCTTCCAATGCTTCTTTTTGCTTTTTCTGGTCGATGTAATAGTTGGCTATCTGGGCATAAGTTTGGGAGATGTTGTAGTTTTCGAGCTTGTATTTTTCTGTCAGCTCGATTTCTTTCAACCTCCATTCGAACGCCATCGAATCGAATCTTTTGATGGTGTAGATTTGCGACATGATGTTATAGCAACGGGAGAGGCCGGTCTTGTCATCCTCTTTTTGAGCTTCTTTTAGCATATTTTGCACTTCATAAAGTGCTATGTTTGTTCTACTTGTTTTTAGATAATAGGTGACTAATCTGTTCGCCCATGCGAAGTAATAGTATTTAGGCTGATGAGTGGCCTTGGCGAATTCTTTTACTTTGTTGGTATAGTAGATTACGCTATCTTCATTGGTTCCCTGAAAATAAAAATAATCCAGTTGAGTGGCTATGGCTACTGCCTGCATTCGTTCGTCATGCCGTTCGCCGGCCATTCGGAATAAAGTGTCGGACATACTAAGTACAACTGGCTCTAATAAGTATTCTTGACAACGTTGATAATATTCATAGAGAGTAGAGTCAACATTGAAAGTTTCAGCCTCTTTTTGAGCTTTTGCAGTGGCGGTAAAGAACAAAATGAGGAAAAGAAATCCTATGCGAAATAGGGTTAATCGGCTCATGGTATGAATTTTTCGGGTTCTTCTATAGTTTGCAAATATACGTTTATTTCTTCTTTTTAGTACGAATACTTGCTTTTTTTATCTACATTTGTAGGCGATCTAAAAGGAATGTTGTCAATGATGAAACCTATATCTCCTATTTATATAAATGTAAAAGGGCGGTTGCTCGATCTTGCTACTCCGCAGGTGATGGGAATTTTAAATGTTACTCCCGATTCTTTCTATTCCGGCAGCCGGATGCAGACTGAAGAAGACATTGCTGCCCGGGCCCGGCAGATACTTGATGAAGGTGCTTCGATGATTGATATAGGAGCCTATTCTTCACGACCGAATGCCGAACATATTTCTGCCGAAGAAGAGATGCGAAGACTGCGCACCGGTTTGGAAATTCTGAATCGTAATCATCCCGAAGCCATTATTTCCGTTGATACTTTCCGGGCTGACGTGGCGGAAGAATGTGTGAAAGAATATGGAGTCGCTATTATTAATGACATAGCTGCCGGTGAAATGGATCACCGGATGTTTCAGACAGTAGCCAACTTGGGAGTACCTTATATTATGATGCATATGAAGGGAACTCCCCAAAATATGCAGAAAGAACCGTCTTATGATAATCTGATTAAAGATGTTTTCCTGTATTTCGCTCGTAAAGTACAACAACTTCACGACTTGGGAGTGAAAGATATCATTCTCGATCCGGGATTCGGATTCGGAAAGACATTGGAACATAATTATGAACTGCTGGCACATCTGGAAGAGTTCCATATTTTCGAACTTCCCGTTTTAGTGGGAGTTTCACGAAAATCGATGATTTATAAATTGTTGGGAGGAACCCCGCAAGATTCATTGAACGGGACAACCGTATTGGACACTGTTGCGTTAATGAAAGGAGCGCATATCCTGCGGGTGCATGATGTGCGTGAAGCGGTGGAAGCTGTCCGGATCACAGAGAAATTAAAAATAGAGAGTGGATATGACAAATAAGAGGAGGGTGCATGTTTTTTGAGTTTGGCATAAAAGATTTTATCGATATTCTGCTGGTAGCTTTTGTTTTGTACTATACCTACAAACTGATGAAAGCTTCCGGTTCTATCAAGGTATTCACCGGAATTCTGGTTTTTATCCTGATCTGGCTGGTGGTGACGCAAGTGCTGGAAATGAAATTGTTGGGCTCTATTTTCGATACATTGATGAATGTGGGTGTGATCGCGTTGATTGTTCTTTTTCAGGATGAGATACGCCGTTTCCTCTTGACTTTGGGATCTCACCGGCATGTCAGTGCACTGGCCCGTCTCTTTAACGGTTCGAAAAAAGAGTCGTTGAAGCATGACGATATCATGCCGGTGGTAATGGCTTGTTTGAATATGGGGAAACAAAAAGTCGGTGCATTGATTGTCATCGAGCATAACGTTCCTTTAGACGAAGTCGTCCGCACGGGCGAACTGATTGATGCGGCGATCAACCAACGCTTGATCGAAAATATATTCTTCAAGAATAGTCCGTTGCACGATGGCGCAATGGTAATCAGCAAAAAACGCATCAAGGCAGCAGGATGTATTCTTCCTGTATCCCATGATTTGAATATACCGAAAGAACTTGGCTTGAGACATCGTGCAGCAATGGGAATCTCTCAACAGTCGGATGCACATGCTATTATTGTTTCGGAAGAAACAGGCGGTATCTCCGTTGCCTATCGCGGACAATTTTACCTTCGTCTGAATGCGGAAGAGCTGGAAAGCCTGCTGACAAAAGAAAACTGATTTTATAGTGACCTCTAAGAACCGTGGAATCCATGTAATCCGTGCCTTAATTCATCATTAAGCTCATATATGGCTTTAACGGCTGGAGTATTCTATCGGTTAGTTCACTAATATTCATCTGTATATGCGCACCGGGCAGCCGCTCGGTACTATACATACACTTCCCTTTACACAGGTAATAATAACCGTTATTCACCGACAATTGCTTGTCCGACAATTCCAGCTGCATTTCATCTTCGGGGAAAGCCGCGGCATAGATTTGCAGCACTTCTTTGGCATTGATGATACGTGCCATGCCCAACGGATATTGAGGCTGTTGATCTTCGGGAGGTAAGAGTTGAACCATGCACTTATATCCGGTGTGTTGCCTGATAGCATACAATAGGCTATATTCCACATCTTTATCTTCAGCGCAAAGCTCATTGATAATGATATGTTTGTCTCCTTTATATATAATAGTCACCCCCTTGATTTCGTTTTCTTGTCTGGCTGCAAATAAGTATCCTCCGCTGATGGCAAGATCAGTCATAATAACCTGAAAGTCTTCCGGCGTGTGCTGAATACAGCAAGCCCGTTCGGAAAGCTTCTTATTCAAATAGGAATAGGTCTCTTCCTGAAACTCCGAAACCACACTGACCGCTATCTCTTTAGAAGGAATAAACTCCGGTAAAATGATCTCTTTAGTTGAATACTTGAATACGGAAGCATATCCCATGCGGGCATAGTAATCGAACAACCAGGACTCTGCCGGTATCAATGTACTGAAATGTACTCCATTTCGTAACATCCGGGCGAAAGACTGTGATAAAAGCTCTCGCATGACCCCTTTGCTTCGGAAATCGGGATGCGTACAGGCTCCTGAAATATAGGAAGTCTGCACTGTCTCTCCGCCGAAAGTCATCGGATAAGGAAGCATCTGAAGCGCAGAAATTACCTCATCGCCACTTTGGATGGCGACATTCACCTCTGTTTTATAGCGCAGTCTGAAGTACATTTCAACGAATTCTTCACTATCGTCAAAACAGATTTTCCACAATGCTTTTACTTGCTCCTTTATCATCATATTTATAATGGGGTTACCATTTAATCATATTCATGGGATGCTCTTTGAGGCAAGCCATATATTTTTCCAGAATCGTTGCCGGCTGGTAAGACAGTTTGGCTTTGCGCAAACCTTCAATGCCTAAATCCTCTTCCCGGTTGATATAGATATATTGTTCGGGAATCCGGTTGGCGAATTCATAATTAATCATAGCATACGCACCTTCAATGCTGGTATCCGCTTTTTCTACATGCACGCCGAACGTCTCATGATTGATAGGCATACCGAATGTGAATGCGACGATTTTACCGTTCACATGCAGGATGCCTCCCGTCAGTCCGAGTGCTTCGAAATTGTGAAGGGCATAAATCAGGGCGCGGCGTTCGTTGCCTGTCCCCTCCTGTTGGTCACAATTATTCACTTTACACCACTCTGCTTCCAGATCCAGACATTCCTGAATACGGTCCGGGGTAATCGGTGTGTATTCGTAATCCGGATAAGTGTTGCGGAACCGGTTGATATGATTTCTTTTCGCCTGGAATTTCTTCCCTTTCAGCGTAGAAAGATCACTTCTCAAATAAATATAATCCGCATAGTCGCGGTCTTCTGTGAAAGTGAACTGTTCCGGAAGGATGGTCTCAAGATCGGTGCGCATATTGCTGCACACTCCCAGCATACAGAAATGCTGGTTCTCTTTGCGGGCATCTTCTATCAGCTCCCACAATACTGCTTTCAAATCTCCTGCGCCTACGGGCATCATATAAGCAAGTTGATCTCCCGCCCAGAACTTGAATACCAGAAAGTCATCGACCACTGCGAATTGAGTGTCATATAAGAACCTCCAGCTGCAAAGATTGGAGAATGAAAGGTCGCAATTGCGGCGATCACTTTTCATCGTGAATGAGGTGATTGTGGCTTTGTCTGCTAATGTGATATCTTTAAATGGAATCATAAGATTGCTTTTTGCGTTTAACTCTTTATATAACGGAAAATCAAGAGATTTTGTTTTTACAAGACACCTAATAATCGAAGGATCGTAGGTGTGAGCAGTGCAGTGAAGATTCCATTCAGTGTCAGTCCCAAACTGGCGTATGCTCCATATTTGCTGCTGATATCCATTGCGGTAGAGGTTCCGACAGCATGAGCAGCTGTTCCCATCGAAAGTCCTTGGGCGATCGGACTGCCTACACGCATGATTTTCATGGTCTTAAAACCACAGATCGCTCCTAATAAACCTACTGCTACAACAACTGCCGCTGTCAGCGACGGAATACCGCCAATGGCTTTGGTTACTTCCATCGCAATCGGAGTCGTAACCGATTTGGGAGCCAGAGACAGGATTACTTCTTGGGAAGCCCCCATGAACTTCGCAATCAGCACTACTGAAATAACTCCGACGATGCAACCTGCCAGTTGAGACAGAAGGATAGGCAATAACTGCTTTTTTATCATTTCCAATTGAAGATATAAAGGTACGCCTAAAGCAACAACAGCCGGGCGGAGCCAGAACTCGATCAGATGTCCTCCTTTATTATAGGTCTCGTATGAGATATTTGTCATTTTAAGAAAGATGATTAATAGGGCGATGGTCAGCAATATGGGATTTAATAATACCAGTCCTGTTTTCTTCTGAAGCAATTTGGCAAAGAAGAAAATCCCGAAGGTGATAGCCAACAGGAAGAAATTATTCTCTAAGAAACTCATTTGTCTTTATTCGTTAAGTTGATTTTATCTTTAAGGTGCAGTTTCTCCGACAGATGGAAATCCGTCAGGTGAAGTTTGCGCGCCAGCTTAATCTGACGTGCCAGCCTGAACTTGCGGACGATTTGGTGCACCCATCCCGTAACGACAAGTACAAGCGCGGTGCTGACGATGGTAGCTATCACTATCGGCCAGAACTCTGCCGCGATGACATCAAAGTACAACATGAGAGCCACACCGGGCGGAACGAAAAAGAATCCTAAGTTGGCAACCAGAAAATCGGACAATCCTTGTACCCAATGTAATTTGATCCAACCTAATTTTAAAAAGAGGGTGAGCAGCAGCATACCGATGATGCTGGAGGGGAGCTTGATACCCGTAAGATAAACTATTAATTCACCCAAAGCCAAACAGCCAAATAAAATGGCGCACTGACGTATCATATACTAATAACCTATTGATTTTGTTTGAAAACACTGCAAAGGTATGAAAAATAGGAGTACAGTGTTAAATATTATAATATTTTAGACTTGGGAGAGAGAAATAGACGAAATTGTAATGTAGATATTGCAAAATTGAGTACTTTTGCACCGCAAATTACAAATTGTAATGAGGTTTTATAATAATATTCAATATATCTATGCTCAATTTAATCAACCAAATCGTGGCGCGTGCGAAAGCAAACCGCCAACGTATTGTTCTTCCGGAAGGAACTGAAGAACGCACATTGAAAGCTGCCAATATGATTTTGACAGACGAAGTAGCTGATCTAATTTTACTGGGTAAACCGGCAGAAATTAATGAACTTGCTGCAAAATGGGGATTGGGAAACATCGGTAAAGCTACTATCATTGATCCTGAAACTTCTCCGAAACACGAAGAGTATGCGCAGTTGTTGTGTGAACTTCGTAAAAAGAAGGGGATGACTATCGAAGAAGCCCGCAAATTAACGAATGATCCTTTATTCTTTGGTTGTTTAATGATGAAGAACGGTGACGCTGACGGTCAGTTGGCTGGTGCTCGCAACACTACTGGTAATGTATTGCGTCCTGCTTTGCAGATTATCAAGACTGCTCCGGGAATCACTTGCGTATCTGGTGCTATGTTGCTCCTGACTCATGCTCCCGAATATGGAAAGAATGGAATTTTGGTCATGGGTGATGTGGCCGTAACTCCGGTTCCTGATGCTAACCAATTGGCGCAGATTGCAGTTTGTACAGCGCAGACTGCCAAGGCGGTTGCCGGTATCGAAAATCCGAAAGTTGCTATGTTGAGTTTCTCTACCAAAGGTTCTGCTAAACATGAAGTGGTAGACAAAGTAGTAGAAGCAACTAAAATAGCTAAGGAAATGGCTCCGACTCTTGATTTGGACGGTGAACTGCAGGCAGATGCGGCTCTTGTTCCTGAAGTAGGTGCAAGCAAAGCTCCGGGTTCGGAGGTAGCCGGACAAGCAAATGTACTGATCGTTCCGAGCCTGGAAGTAGGTAACATCTCTTATAAGTTAGTTCAACGTTTGGGACATGCTGATGCTATCGGCCCGATTCTTCAAGGTATCGCTTGCCCGGTAAACGACTTGTCTCGTGGTTGTTCTATTGAAGATGTATATCGTATGATTGCTATCACGGCTAACCAGGCTATTGCTGCAAAGGCAAATAAATAAGTATTAGGTATAAAGTAGTAAGTATTAAATTGACAACGAAATGAAAATTCTGGTATTGAACTGCGGAAGTTCATCTATTAAATATAAATTGTTCGATATGACCAGCAAAGAAGTGATTGCGCAAGGTGGTATCGAAAAAATCGGTCTGAAAGGATCTTTCTTGAAACTGACTTTGCCGAACGGTGAAAAGAAAATTCTGGAAAAAGATATTCCTGAACATACAATAGGAGTAGAGTTTATCCTGAATACATTGATTCACCCCGAATATGGCGCTATCAAATCTTTAGATGAGATTAATGCGGTAGGTCACCGTATGGTGCACGGAGGCGAACGTTTCAGCGAATCTGTATTGCTGAACAAGGAAGTGTTGGAGGCTTTTGCAGCTTGCAATGATCTGGCTCCGCTTCACAATCCTGCAAACCTGAAAGGTGTGAATGCAGTTTCTGCTATTCTTCCTGATATTCCGCAGGTAGGTGTATTTGATACGGCTTTCCATCAGACCATGCCGGATTATGCTTACATGTATGCTATTCCTCACGAATTGTATGAAAAGTATGGTGTGCGTCGTTATGGCTTCCACGGAACTTCTCATCGTTATGTGTCAAAACGTGTATGCGAATTCCTGGGTGTGAATCCGGTAGGACAGAAAATTATCACTTGTCACATTGGTAACGGTGGTTCTATCGCTGCTATCAAAGATGGTAAATGTATGGATACTACTATGGGCTTGACTCCGTTGGAAGGTTTGATGATGGGTACTCGTAGCGGTGACATTGATGCCGGTGCAGTAACATTTATCATGGAAAAAGAAGGCTTGAATACTACTGGTGTTTCCAACCTGTTGAACAAGAAGAGCGGTGTACTGGGTATTTCAGGTGTATCAAGCGATATGCGCGAACTCTTGGCTGCTTGTGCGGCTGGTAATGAGAAAGCTATCCTTGCAGAGAAAATGTATTATTACCGTATCAAGAAATATATCGGAGCTTATGCAGCTGCATTGGGTGGTGTAGATATCATCCTGTTTACTGGTGGTGTAGGTGAAAATCAGATGGAATGTCGCCGTGAAGTTTGTAAGGATATGGAATTCATGGGTATTGAACTTGACAACGATGTGAATGCTAAGGTTCGCGGTGAGGAAGCGATTATTTCTACTCCTGCTTCTAAAGTGAAAGTAGTAGTGATTCCGACAGATGAAGAACTGTTGATCGCATCCGATACAATGGATATTTTGAAGAAATAATAACTGAACTGATTTATATTGTACGGGGATGTGCCAAGATTGGGACATTCCCGTCTTTTTTTTGTTTTAGTTTTTATCTCATTGTTCCTTCCATTTACTTCCAAGAAACAACATTGTTATTATTATTGTTATTTGTAACTTACAGGTTTGCTTGTTCTTAAAAATACCTGTATGTTTATTGTGTAATTAAATAAAGTAATAGTAACATGTTAAAAGTAGTAGCATTTATGAGGCAAGTGGCTAATGGGCTACAAATGGGGGAAAACTTTGGGACGGCTCACGTGTATCGTAGCAGTCTCAATGCCATTATTGTTTATTGTGGGAAAGGAGATTTCACTTTTGATAAAGTAACTCCGGGATGGTTGAAAGGTTTCGAAATACATCTTCGTAGCCGTGGTTGTAGTTGGAATACAGTTTCAACTTATTTGCGCACATTTCGTGCAGTCTATAATCGTGCGGTCGATCTTCAGAAAGCCCCTTATGTACCGAATTTGTTCCATTCGGTTTATACCGGTACTCGCGCTGATCGTAAGCGAGCTTTATGTGAGGAAGACATAAAAAAGGTATTTGCAAAATTACATTCATCGGTTGCAACTCCGGCTTTGCGATGTACACAAGAGTTATTTACTCTGATGTTTTTACTTCGTGGTTTGCCTTTTGTCGATCTCGCATATTTGCGTAAGAGTGATTTGCATGATAATGTGATTACTTATCGTAGGCGTAAGACAGGGCGTACCTTGTCGGTGACATTGACTCCGGAGGCAATGCTTTTGGTGAAGAAGCACATGAATTGTGACCCTTCTTCTCCATACCTTTTCTCATTGTTGAAAAGTCCTGAAGGAACAAAAGAGGCATATCGAGAGTATCAGTTAGCATTGCGCACATTTAACCGGCAATTAATGTTGTTGGGTGAATTGTTGGGGCTGGGCGATAAATTGAGTTCATACCTCGCGAAACATCATACAATCTCTATCTAATTGAAAATTAAACAGTTATTTCTGTTTAATTAATATCAGGTAACGATTTAGAAACGAGCGAATTACAATATTCTGTTTTCTTTTGCCTCTGTCAAAGAACGATTCTTTCAATGCAAATATACACTTTACTTGTGACAAAAGCAATCTTTTTCTACATTTAATCGACTTACAGTCAGCCTTAAAGAGGGTATCTGGTCTCATTCCATCTTCTTCCTCAAAAATAACATAGCAGTCTAAATTGGTTTATGTATGGGATAGGTCTTGTTCATTCGATCCGGTAGACTACTATACATAAAAGTATAAAGGCGAGATACGACAAGGAGATGCCATGCTTTTGTGTAAGGGGAATCTCTCTTAGCTTATCGCAGACCATGTATAGCTAAGTGTTTTGAGAATAAACAGTCTGTAAAAAACGGAAAGACACCGATTATGGGCCGTATCACCATCAATGGAACCCAAGCCGGTTTCAGTTGTAAGAAAGAAGTGTCCCTCGCTTTGTGGGACGTCAAAACCAACCGGGCCAAAGGCAAGTCCGAGGAGGCCCGTACACTCAATCAGGAGCTTGACAATATCAAGGCGCAAATCACCAGGCACTACCAGTACATCTGCGACCACGACAGTTTTGTTACAGCCAAGAAAGTCTATAACCGCTATGTCGGCTTCTCAGAGGAATGCCACACCCTTATGAACCTTTTCAGGGAACAGCTGGAACCGTATAAAAAGAAAATCGGCATAGAGAAAGCCGAAAGCACCTACTGCGGTCTGGTTGCCGATTACAAGAGTCTCCTGCTTTTCATGAAAAGCAAGAAGAATGCAGAGGATATTGTCATCGAAGAACTTGAGAAATCATTCATCGAGGATTACTACAACTGGATGCTCGGTACATGCGCTTTGGCAAACTCCACTGTCTTCGGGCGTGTCAATACCTTGAAGTGGCTGATGTATATCGCGCAGGAAAAAGGCTGGATACGGGTTCATCCGTTCGCATCATTCGAGTGTATGCCCGAATACAAGAGGCGTTCTTTCCTTTCCGAAGAGGAACTGCAAAGGATAATCCATATAGAACCGAGATACAAACGCCAGCGTGCCATGCGCGACATGTTCCTGTTCATGTGCTTCACCGGTCTTTCCTATGTGGACTTGAAAGCCATAACATACGATAATATCCATACCGACTCCGACGGCGGTACATGGCTGATGGGCAACCGTATAAAAACGGGAGTGGCGTATGTCGTAAAATTATTGCCCATTGCTATCGAACTGATTGAAAAATATAGGGGTACGGATGAAAAGAAAGACTCCCCGAATGTGTCTTTCCGGTAGGTGAATACAATGCCATGCGGCTCAGTCTTGGAATCATAGGCAGGAAATGCAACTCCGGGGCGAGGTCACCCCGCACATCGGACGCCACGCATTTGCCGTTCTGGCCATACTCAAGGGGATGCTGCTGGAAACTCTTCAGAAAGTGTTTGGGCATAAGTCCATCACATACGTCCTGCGCATCCATTCACTTGTCCGGCGCAGGCGGGGCAATCTTTTTCTGGAAGTCGCCCATCTGTACGACCAGCGTGCTGACCAGCTTTCTCAACTCCTAATACGCGCTTGTTTCAATAATTGTCAGTTCCATACTAAAATTCTTTTTAAGATTCTGAATATGCGACAAAGTAACGCACATCCTATATCCTTTCCAAACAGATAATATCAGAGTCTTCCGTTGGCGTGCATTGGCGTATCCAACGTTAAAAGAGAAGGTCCTTCACCTGCATCCATGCGGCAACGGAACTTCCATTCCCTTACTTGTTTTCCATAAATTTATAGGATTAATTTCTGGTGCATGATATTAATAGTCATTATTCTGTCTGCTTTTTTTGCTTGCATAATTGCAGCTAACAGTTATCTATTCCAGAACGCATTGTTATGGAAAATGGCAAGCTGTTTTGTTGGTTTATGGATATTGTGTATGATAATTACCGTCTTCGTTTGTCGTAAACTTGAATGCTCTAATTAAAACAGTACGGTTGTCATGCTTTGTGTGTTTTATTATAAATATTATGAATTATTTGGAATTGATATGTAATATAGATAATTTTGCAGTCGGGAAATGGTTTCGGGAGGTTTACGCCTTCCGAATGAAAAGGGAACCCGGTGAAAATCCGGGACAGTACCCGCTGCTGTGAGTCCACAAAAACGGACATCGAACTTTTGCCACTGGTGTAATACCGGGAAGGCACGATGACCGGGACGAGTCAGAAGACCTGCCATGACCGGAATGAGATTTACACCTGCGGGATATACGGGTCGTAATCAAATAAGGAATAGCTCATCGGCCATTCAATATTTGAAGACAGACATATTCCCGTTCGTGTAAGTCCGCACGAACGGGAATTTTTTGTGTTTGTTAATAATATGTTTTACATTAAAATGAGTGACCTATGAAAAGAAAATTACGCTTTCTGGCAGGTGCCTGTCTATTTACCGCAACCGCCTTGTTCTCTGGCTGTAGCTCGGACGATGACTTTTTGATGGACCCGGTTGATTCCGGAACTTCGCAAACCCGTGCTGTGACAAATTCGGACGGTACTTTAACTATCACTTTCGATGATTTCGATCCCGGCATGTTAGCAGGACCTACCTCGGCCGGAGAAAATCTTTATTCGTACCAAGGGTATCCTCAAGTAACCACCATTTACGACAATACTCCGGAAGAATATCTCTTCCTTTCAATGTTTAATACTGTAGGTGGAAGCACAGAGTATTCCAGCGGCGGCATCGCACTTTCCAACTGGAACATCCGCTCCAATCAGTCGGGAAATACCGGAGACTGGTGGTATTCTTATCTAAACCAATGTTCTGTCTATAACACTGCGGTGGAAGCGGAAGGACAGAATAAGGAAGCCGGGCACAGCGGTTCCAATTTCGGTGTCGTTTACGGATATGTGGATGCTTACAATCAGGCATGGATGGCTAAACCAGAATTTTATTTCAATGTTCCCCGGAAATTGGTCGGCCTGTGGATCTGCAACACCTCATACACTTATGGTGTCATTACTTATGGTAATCAGTTCGGTTCTACGGGGGTAGCGACTCCTCTGAAAGAGATGAAAGGGTATTTCCAAGTGAATCTGGAATGTTATGATGCGAATGGCGGTCTGATCCGCACTTACAAACGTCTTTTAGCCGATTATCGTAACGGCCAACAACAGGTTGATCCTATCACGACATGGGATTATTGGGAAATCAATGCCGAAGGGGTGCAAAGTGTGAAATTCAACTTCGAGGGTTCGGATTCGGGAGCATACGGTTTGAATACTCCGGCTTATATCTGTATTGATGATATCACCATACAATAAAAAGAATACAAGGATATCCCTTCTGTCGGGGGTATCCCTGTTATTTTTCTAAAATCCACACATCATGCATCGTTTTCACTATTTTATTATTTCTGCCTGTATGCTGTTCACCTCCTGCAACAAGGATGAAGTCATTACCGAAGAAGTAGGAGGACAACCTATAATAGAACTTGACAGCGAGACCGGTATTTACACGGTCAAGGTCGATCACGAATTGACTATCGCCCCGACATACCAGAATGTTGAAGATGCTCTTTTTGCTTGGACGATAGACGGTACGCTGGTTTCTTCGGGTCCGTCTCTTCAACGTACATGGAATGAATGCGGGGATTTTTATGTCAAACTAAGAGTAGACAATGCGGAAGGCTATGCCGAAGAGGAACTGAAAGTAGAAGTGAAAGAACTCACCCCTCCGGTCATCTCACTGGCACTACCTTCGCAGGGGCTAAAAGTCGTCCGGAATACCGATTACACATTTACTCCCGATATTCAGCATTCGGATGTCGAAGGGTTCAAAATCGAATGGGTACGGGAAGGAAAAATCGTTTCCACCGAGAATACTTATACTTTCAATGAAAAAGAACTCGGTGTTTATACGGTGACAATCAACGCTTCCAATATAGATGGGACAACAACGAAAGACGTAAGCGTAGAGGTCGTGGAAACGATGCCCTACGTTGTCAAATTCCCGACCCCGTCTTACCTGCAAACATCCACGGACAGGTACACTTTTGCCGACCGTCCTGTTTTCCTGCGTCCGTTGTTGGAGTATTTCGACAATCCCCGTTTTGAGTGGAGTGTGGACGGTCAGGTCATGGAAGGAGAAGTGGAACGCATGTTCAAGTTCACGCCGTCCGCACCCGGAGAATACACCGTCTCCTGTACTGTGTCGGAAGACACACCGACGGAAAAAATAAGCAGGAATATCGACAAAGGGAAAACGGCTGTCACTGCCACCGTAAAAGTCGTTTGTGTGGACAAAAAGGAACAAGACGGCTTCCGGGCTTCGGGAAGTTCCAAGCTCTGGAATAAAGTCTATGAATATACCCCAGCTCCCGGCCAATTTATCAACGAGACGAGCACGATAGGCGGTATGACCGGCAACGAAACATCCCCTGAAGCGGCTGTCGCATGGGCAACACAGCGTTTGAAAGACAAACTGCACGTCTCTTTAGGTTCTTTCGGGGGTTATATCATCGTCGGCTTCGACCACAGTATTCCCAATTCGGGTAACCAATATGATTTCTGTGTTCAGGGGAACGCCTTTGACGGCAGTTCCGAACCGGGTATCGTATGGGTCATGCAAGATATAAACGGAAACGGATTGCCGGATGACGAGTGGTACGAACTGAAAGGATCTGAAGCAGGCAAGGAAGAAACAATACAGAATTTTGAAGTGACCTATTACCGTCCGGAAGGCAAAAAAATGGATGTCCAATGGATCAGTTCCGACGGTAGAAACGGCTGGGTAGACTATCTGTCCGCTTATCATACACAAGACTATTATTATCCGGCTTGGATTTCGGAAAACAGTTATACCCTGACAGGCACTTGTCTGGCCGCCCGCAACACCCAAGATTCTCAAACCGGTTATTGGGATAATCAGAGTTATGACTGGGGGTACGTGGATAATTTCGGAAACGACCAGATAGAAGGCGGCAGTACGGTGGATGGAAGCGGACAAAGGAACGGTTTCAAAATTTCCAATGCCATCCATGCCGATGGAACGGAAGCCAATCTGCAATATATTGACTTTATCAAAATACAATGCGGTGTTCTGGCCAAAAGCGGCTGGCTGGGCGAAGTTTCTACGGAGGTATTTTCTTTTGAGGATCTAACCAAATAATAAAAATTACAAGTATGAAAATTTATTTTCTTCCCATGCTCCTATCCTTGTTCTTTTTGGGAGCGTGTGACAAAAACGATGAAATTATACCTGAAGATGCAGATGAAAATTTCATCACATCGGTCGTGATGACCGTGGACGGGAAATCGTACACGGCCGACATTACGGACAATACAGTAACAATAACCGTTCCCTATACGGTATCGCTGAACAACGCCGAAGTGGAATTCAAGTACACAACTTCTGCAACAATCATACCTGATCCTGAAACGGTAACGGACTGGGATAACGAACGAACCTTCCGGGTGACATCCTATAACGGAGATGCCCGCGAATATACCTATAAGGTCGTGAAAAGCGAGATAGAATCTGACGGAGATGTGGAGTTGAAGACCACCGAGGAGGTAGCTTCTTTTGCCGCAACCAAAACAACCGTTGTCAAAGGGAACCTGATTATCGGCTCTGATGCGGAAGAGGCAGAAAAAATCACTGACATATCTGCATTGGCATCTTTGAAAGAGGTTACTGGCAACATTGTCATTCGTAACAGTTACAACGGTGCAGACTTGACAGGGTTGGATAATATCGTTTCTGCCGGAGGTTTACAGGTAGGTTCGACCGATGTCGCCTCGAAAGCTACGGAACTTCACATGATTTCCATGAAAGCATTGGAAACGCTCTCCGGAGACATATCGGTATATAACGACCAAGTGACGTATGTCCTATTCGAGAAACTGGCAACTATTGAAGGAAGCGTGATGTTCAATGCGTCGTCGTTACAGAGTTTTGAGTTTCCGGTTCTGACTACTGTAGGTCAGGATCTGAATCTTCAAGGACTCAATGAAGAGAACACAGCAGCCGGTTCGATTGCGTCTTTGGAAATACCGGAACTGACAAGTGTCGGAGGGGTCTTGTCCGTAAACAATCTTGCCAAGCTGACTTCCATGAGCTTCCTTAAGCTGAAAGAGACCGGTGGCCTTGATTTCCATACCGTCCCCGTGATGTTGGAAACCATCAACCTTCCGGAAATCGAAACAGTAAACGGAAGTATTATTATGGAAGCCAATATGGAAGCTCCTCCTACCGGTAGTTTTGTTCCCCAACGAAATGACGTGCTTCAGGCTTTCGGTGGAATGGACAAACTGACAACGATAAAGGGACAGATAAAGATAAAGAATTTCACGGCACTCAAACAACTTCCCGACTGGAGCAAGATCACCACACTTGGAAGCATCACGCTGGATTATCTTGAAGATGTGAGCGGAACACTGCTGTTGCCGAACGCCCGATTTGAAACCTTCGGAGAAACAGCGCCCCAGATTGAAATTATAAACAAGGTGCAGCTCTCCAAAATTGAAACAGCCGAAGATTTGTCAAATGTAAATTTTGTCATCACCAGTCTCACGAATAATAAGTTCCCTGAAATCACGTTCAAGAATATCAAAGACTTCACTTGTAAGCCAACCACCAACAATACCGATTATACCATATCGACAATTCAACATGTATATGGAAATCTAAATGTGACAGGCCAAATGCGAAGCAATGCCAAATTTCCCGACTTGGAAATCATAGATGGATATGGATATATCCAAATACCCATGTTTGCTTCAATCACAATGCCAGTCTTGAAAGAAGTGGGAGGACAGTTCTATTTATCTGGAAATTTTACCAGTTGTAACTTGCCCTTACTATCCAAAGTTTGTTGTTCAGCTTCTCCTGTATATTATAAAGAGGGAGAGGGTTCGTTAGCAATATCTTTACAAAGTAAATCGCTGGATATTCCGGAATTGCTTCACGTAGGAGGTGAAGGGTTGTTCGTTAATAAAGCAACAGGCATTACTTGTGATAAATTACAGACTATAGATGGTACGCTACAGATAAAAAGTGCGACTTCTCTTTCTCAGGAAACACTTTCCATGGAGAAGTTGGAGACCTTGCATGGGGTTGTTTTTGACGGTTTGACGAAATTTACCGACTACACTTTCTTCGGCAAGTTTATAGAAAACGGAATGATTACGGGGGAAAGTTGGAGCGTGACGAAATGTGGGTATAACCCAACCTTCCAAAATATGAAGGACAAACAATATACGCAGCAGGATTAAACCTTATACCTTAACCAGAGTACCCGTAATGATTCGGGTACTCTTTTTTATCCGAATGACAATGAGCAGAACAATACAACGGATTTGCCTTTTTCTTTTCTGCCTGCCAGTTTTCGGCAGTTGCATGAAATGGGATTACGGAGAGATGGAAGATTTCTCTGTATCGGCCTCTGGTCTTTTCATTACCAACGAGGGGAATTTCCAGTACAGCAATGCCACGCTTTCCTACTACGATCCCGCCACGTGCGAAGTGGAGAATGAAGTGTTTTACCGTGCCAACGGGTTCAAGTTGGGCGATGTGGCCCAGTCTATGGTTATCCGGGACGGTATAGGCTGGATCGTGGTGAACAACTCGCATGTGATTTTCGCCATCGACATCAATACTTTCAAGGAAGTGGGCCGTATCACAGGTTTCACCTCACCCCGGTATATCCATTTTCTGTCGGATGAGAAAGCCTATGTGACGCAGATATGGGACTACCGTATCTTCATCATCAACCCCAAGACATACGAGATTACCGGCTATATCGAATGTCCAGACATGGACATGGAATCGGGTTCCACCGAACAAATGGTACAATACGGCAAGTACGTCTATGTGAACTGCTGGTCGTACCAGAACCGCATCCTGAAAATCGACACGGAGACGGACAAGGTCGTGGACGAACTGACCATCGGCATACAACCTACTTCGCTGGTCATGGACAAATACAACAAGATGTGGACCATCACGGATGGCGGTTACGAGGGCAGCCCATACGGTTACGAGGCACCGTCTCTCTATCGTATAGACGCCGAGACTTTCACCGTAGAGAAACAGTTCAAGTTTAAGCTGGGCGACTGGCCTTCGGAAGTCCAGCTCAACGGTACACGGGATACACTTTACTGGATCAACAACGATATTTGGCGAATGCCGGTGGAAGCCGACCGTGTTCCCGTCCGGCCTTTTCTGGAGTTTCGGGACACCAAATACTACGGCCTTACGGTCAATCCCAACAACGGGGAGGTATATGTGGCCGACGCTATTGATTACCAGCAACAAGGTATCGTGTATCGCTATTCGCCGCAAGGCAAGCTGATCGATGAATTTTACGTGGGAATCATTCCGGGAGCTTTCTGCTGGAAATAACGAGGAAGGAGGACAAAAATGAAAAGACATCTTATTCTATTGTTCGTGGGGGTAAGCCTGCCCTTTCTGCTTGCCGCCCAGCAGAAAAATTCCGTCAGCATTACCAAAAGGGTACTACGTATTCCGGAGGTTACGGTGGTGGGCAAACGACCTATGAAGGATATAGGCGTGCAACGAACCCGTTTCGATTCCATCGCCATGAAAGAGAACATCGCCTTGTCTATGGCCGATGTGCTGACATTCAACTCATCCGTTTTTGTCAAGAACTACGGACGCGCCACGTTATCCACCGTGGCTTTCCGGGGTACCTCTCCCTCGCATACCCAAGTGACGTGGAATGGTATGCGCATTAACAACCCGATGCTGGGCATGACGGATTTTTCCACCATCCCTTCTTACTTTATCGATGATGCCTCGCTGCTGCACGGAACGTCATCGGTAAACGAAACGGGCGGCGGCTTGGGTGGTCTGGTCAGGCTCTCCACTTCTCCGGCCAACCATGAAGGGTTCGGGTTGCAGTACGTGCAGGGAGTGGGGTCGTTCAGCACGTTCGACGAGTTTCTCCGCCTGACCTACGGTGACAAACACTGGCAGTCCTCCACCCGTGTGGTGTATTCCTCTTCCCCCAACGACTACAAATACCGAAACCGGGACAAGAAGGAAAACATCTATGACGAGGACAAGAACATCATCGGTTCCTATTACCCGACGGAACGCAACCGCAGCGGGGCTTATAAGGATCTGCACGTCTTGCAGGAAATTTATTATAACACGGGCGAAGGCGACAAGTTCGGGCTAAACGCCTGGTATATCAATTCCAACCGGGAACTGGCGATGCTCAGCACGGATTACGGGAACGACATGGACTTCGAGAACCGCCAAAGGGAGCAGACGTTTCGCGGCGTCCTCTCGTGGGATCGCGTGCGGGAGAAATGGAAGGTCGGTGTAAAAGGCGGCTATATACACACATGGATGGCCTATGATTACAAGCGGGACAAGGGAAACGGCGAAATGGCTTCGATGACCCGCTCACGCAGTAAGATTAACACGTTCTACGGAAGTGCGGACGGGGATTATGCTCCTTCAGAGAAATGGCTGTTCACGGCCGGTGTTTCCGTACACCAGCATTTGGTGGAAAGCGCGGACAAAAATATCATCTCGCAGGAAGGTAACAAGGCTGTTGTCGGGTATGACAAGGGACGTGTCGAGTTTTCCGGTTCCGTTTCTGCGAAATGGCGGCCTGTCGATCGTTTTGCCGCCTCGCTTGTCCTTCGCGAGGATATGTTCGGTACGGAATGGGCCCCGGTTATCCCGGCTTTCTTCATCGACGGGGTACTGTCGAAAAAAGGCAATATCGTGGCGAAAGCATCCATCTCCCGGAACTACCGTTTTCCCACGCTGAACGACCTCTATTTTCTGCCGGGCGGTAATCCCGACCTGAAAAGCGAGCACGGCTTCACATACGACGTGGGGTTGTCGTTCTCGGTGGGGAAAGAAAATGTATATGCTTTGAGCGGTGGTATCAACTGGTTCGATTCGCACATCGACGACTGGATCATCTGGCTACCCACAACCAAGGGATTCTTCTCCCCCAGAAACCTCAAAAAGGTACATGCTTACGGGGCAGAGACCAACGCCCACCTTGATATAATGCTCGGAAAGGACTGGAAACTGGATATGAACGGAACTTTCTCGTGGACTCCCTCGATCAACGAGAGCGAACCGATGAGTCCGGCAGACCAATCCGTCGGCAAACAGTTGCCATACGTGCCGGAGTTTTCCGCAACGGTGACCGGACGTCTGTCATGGCGGACATGGAGCCTGCTTTACAAATGGTGTTATTACAGCCAGCGTTATACCATGTCGAGTAATGACTATACCCTGACGGGCTATCTGCCCCCTTACTTCATGAATAACGTGACACTGGAAAAACAGCTCTCTTTCCGATGGGCCGATCTGTCGCTAAAGGGCAGCATCAACAACCTGTTCGATGAAGAATACCTTTCCGTATTGTCCCGTCCCATGCCGGGCATCAATTTCGAGATATTCATCGGCATAACACCCAAGTTCGGAAAAAACAAAAATAGTAAACGATAATCTGCATCAATATGAACGCATTAAAGAATTTAAGCCTGATTTTGTTGCTTTCTCTGGCATTTACAGGCTGCCACAACAAAAGCTCAAAAATCAATGATTTCAACCTGCTGCTTTATGCTCCCGAATATGCCTCCGGCTTCGACATCAAAGGGGCGGGCGGGAAGGAAAGCGTACTGATAACCGTCAGGAATCCCTGGCAGGGAGCGGACAGTGTAACCACATGGCTGTTTATCGTCCGCAACGGTGAAGAGGTTCCCGAAGGGTTTGCAGGACAGGTACTCAAAGGAGACGCCAAACGTATCGTGGCGATGTCTTCCACTCATATCGCCATGCTTGACGCAATCGGTGAAGTCCGGTGTATAACCGGCGTTTCGGGAATCGACTACATTTCCAACCCAGACATCCAAGCCCGCCGCGACAGTATTGGCGATGTCGGCTATGAAGGGAACATCAACTACGAGTTGCTGCTCTCGCTCGATCCCGACCTCGTTCTGCTCTATGGGGTGAACGGCGCAAGCGCAATGGAAAGCAAACTCGAAGAACTCGACATACCGTTCATGTATGTCGGCGATTATCTTGAAGAGTCGCCTCTCGGCAAGGCCGAATGGATGGTAGTGCTTTCAGAAGTCACAGGAAAACGTGAGAAGGGTGAAAAAGCCTTTGCCGCAATCCCGGTCAGATACAACGCCTTGAAAAAGAAAGTGGCCGACAGTACCCTCGGCACTCCTTCGGTTATGCTTAATGTTCCCTATGGCGACTCGTGGTTCATGCCTTCAACCCAAAGTTATGTAGCCCGCTTGATTACTGATGCGGGAGGCCGCTATATCTACCAGAAGAACACGGGAAACGCTTCTATCCCCATTGACTTAGAAGAAGCATATCTGCTCGCGTCGGATGCGGACATGTGGTTGAACGTGGGAATGGCGAACTCCCTTGACGACTTGAAGGCATCATGTCCGAAATTCACCGATACCCGATGTTTCAAAAATGGAGAGGTGTATAACAACAACGCCCGTACCAACACAGCCGGGGGTAACGACTATTACGAGTCTGCCGTCGTGAATCCTGACATCGTGCTCCGCGACCTCGTGAAGATATTCCATCCTGAACTGGTGCAGGAAGAGTGTGTGTATTACAAGCAACTGAAATAGATGCGTTCCCGTTCGACTATATTATTCTCCATATTGATTACGCTCACGGTCGGTCTTTTTTTACTGGACTTGGCCGTGGGAGCTGTCAACATTCCGATCCGCGATGTATGGGCAGCACTGACCGGGGGAAATTGTTCCCGTGCCACGGAAAAAATCGTACTCAACATACGCCTCATAAAAGCTATAGTGGCACTGTTGGCCGGGGCTGCCTTATCGGTCAGCGGTCTTCAGATGCAGACCCTCTTCCGTAATCCTCTTGCCGGTCCCTATGTCCTTGGCATCAGTTCCGGTGCAAGTCTCGGTGTGGCACTTGTGGTACTTGCCGGGATCGGTTCATCAATAGGCATTGCCGGAGCAGCGTGGGTGGGTGCGGCTGTCGTGTTGCTCGTGATAACTGCCGTCGGACAGCGAATAAAAGACATCATGGTAATCCTGATTCTGGGCATGATGTTCTCATCGGGCGTAGGTGCTGTCGTGCAGATATTGCAGTACCTCAGCAAAGAGGAATCGCTGAAAGCCTTTGTCATTTGGACGATGGGGGCTTTGGGTGACGTCACCTCCGGACAACTTCTGATTCTTGTTCCATCGGTGTTTGCCGGACTGCTGTTGGCTGTACTGACCATCAAACCGCTTAACCTCCTGCTGTTCGGAGAGGAATATGCCGTAACAATGGGACTGAATATTCGGCGTTCACGCAGCCTGTTGTTTCTCTCGACAACGCTGCTCGCCGGAACGATAACCGCTTTTTGCGGTCCGATAGGTTTCATAGGTCTCGCTATGCCTCATGTCACAAGAATGCTTTTCCAAAATAGCGATCATCATGTCCTTCTGCCCGGAACAATTCTTTCGGGAGCATCGATATTGCTTCTTTGCGACATCATTTCTAAAATATTCACCTTGCCGATCAACGCCATTACAGCTCTATTGGGAATCCCAATCGTCGTATGGGTGGTTTTACGCAACAAATCCATCACCGCATGATAGAATTACAGCATTTTTCCATAGGTTACAAAGAAAACTCGTTGCTCCACGAGGTAAATGCCACGATAAAAAAAGGTCAACTGACAGCCCTTATCGGAAGAAACGGGACAGGAAAATCGACGTTGCTCCGCGCCATAGCCGGTCTGAACCGGTGTTATTCCGGAAAAATCATTCTCGACGGGCACGACATCGCCTGCATGAAAACCGAAGATATGGCAAAAACGCTGGCTGTCGTCACGACCGAGCGCACGCGCATCGCCAACCTGCGGTGCAAGGATGTCGTAGCCATAGGCCGTGCTCCTTATACCAACTGGATAGGTAGGATGCAAGAAACAGATAAGGAGATAGTCATGCAATCGCTCATTTCGGTGGGAATGGAGGCTTATGCAAACCGCACGATGGATAAAATGTCGGATGGCGAATGCCAGCGTGTGATGATTGCTCGTGCATTGGCACAGGATACTCCTATCATTCTCCTTGATGAACCGACTTCCTTTCTTGACATGCCTAATCGCTACGAACTTGTGGCGTTGCTTCGTAGGCTTGTCCACGACGAGAAAAAATGTATCATGTTCTCGACACATGAACTTGACATCGCGTTGTCCATGTGCGATTCGATAGCATTGTTAGATACCCCGAATTTAAGTTGCTTGACCGCGTCTGAAATGCAGAAAAGCGGATACATTGACAGACTTTTCCAAAATGAAAACATCCGTTTCGACTCCTTATGCGGTACAATGATTTTGAAACAATGAGTATATACACTGTAGAAAATTTTACTTCAGACATCACTGTTGAAGGATACATCGCCGAATTCCGTGACGAACCACATTTTCTTGAACTTTGCAAACAATGTACCAATTACGGTAAAAGTTGGGGGTGTCCTCCATTTGATTTTGATACGGAATCGTTTCTCCGACAATACAAGTATGCACATCTTATGGCAACGAAGATAATCCCTGAAGACAAAGATATTCCGATTGAATATACACAAAAACTCATTTTACCGGAACGGATACGAATCGAGAGCGAATTATTGGATATGGAACGGAAATATGGAGGGCGTTCATTTGCCTATATAGGTAAATGTCTTCACTGCTCAGATAACGAGTGTACGCGTAACTGCGGCACACCATGCCGACACCCGGAAAAAGTGCGTCCGTCACTCGAAGCCTTCGGATTTGACATAGCCAAAACGCTTTCTGAACTTTTTAACATCGAACTTCTTTGGGGAAAGGATGGCAAATTACCTGAATATCTTGTTCTCGTAAGCGGATTTTTTCATAATGAATACGAACTTTGCAACATAGCATACTAATGATTCGGACATGAAATAAACAGACAAACTAACCACATTCGGTTCAATCTGTTTTGTGATTTCAAATGAATTATAATTAGATATGTAAAAAGCGACGCTGGAGCTTGAAATAAGTAACGGTTTATCGGTGTATTCTCCGTTAAACCGTCCTGTTTTCGTTAAACGAAAACACAACTTGCTGTCCGCAGGAGCGGACCACATTTATCCAATAATTATTGTGTATTAGCCCATTGTATGGCTATTCTCCTGTGATTTACGAGGCATTTCCATCAGGTGTTTGCCGGCTGCTCTCCCCATAAAAGGGTGGATATCTCTCCATAATCATATGACTTACGTCCATAATTCGGGAATAAGGAGGCGAATATACGGGAAATCTGCCCTTTACATGCCCTATTGTCCATTAATGGATTGTTACTTCTACACATCTACAAATGGAGAGCGGCAGTGAGCCGTATATGGTTTATGGTTTTTCTGCATTATCTTCATTAATGGATTACTACTTCTACACTTCTGCAAATGGAGAATGTAGCCGTGTACACCTTATGGTCTTCCTTCATAATTCTCCATTAACGGATTAATACTTTTACACTCCCATAGACCGATAATTTAAGAATCCGTATCCGGACGGATGCGCGCTCTCACGCCTGCCCATAAGGATTAAAAAGGAACGGTGGACAAGGAAACGGAATCCCGCTCGCTTTTCCACACCACTACGGGCCTCTGATGTCGCCTCCGCATAGGAAGAACCGTCCGAACGGAACGGCATCTCCGTCCCCCCCGTCATGTGTATCATGACAATAACTGACTTTGGATGACTATAAGTGACAGGTGGTTTCATCCTGTTCTCTTCTTCCTTTATTTTGTATTCCGAGACAATACCAGTTGTGTAATTTAATAATTTAAGATTTTAAAATATGGATTCAGAAAAGGAAAAGAACCGGCTTTCCGATATCGTTCTCGAGAGGGTCGGACTCACGGGGAACCTTCTGTCAGCTCCCGTTTCCCCATCCCTGGAACCAGTGGTGGAGATACCAAGTCATGGAAGTCAGGTCCGGGCAGGGAAAGTGACAGGTCCGGAGGAATACAAGAGGAGGTTTCTGGTTCCCGCTCCCAGAGCCGCTGAGTGGAAGACCGCCTACATTGATGGGAGACTGCACCGCCGGATCGCCATGCTGGTCAGGGCCGCCGGCTGCGGCAGCATCTCCGGTTTTATCATCCGGTTGTTGGAACTCCATATGGAGGAACACAGGGAGGACATCGCCTCCCTGCTCGGTGAGGTCTACCGTCCCTGGGATGAGGACGGACAGCCGGGAGGAACACCTCGCCGATAAAACGTTGTCATTGTCCAAGAAGGCATATCATGACAGGAAAGAACGTAAAAGAGCGGATTGGTCTTGGCGGGATGGACGCGGACCGCATCCGTGAGATCATGGGGGAAGCGCCTGCCTGTCCCCGGAAGAGACGTGGAACGTCCGGTAACGACATTATACGTCCCGCAAGGAAAAATGGCCCCATGCAACCGTCCGTCTACGGGGAGGAATACCTGCATGGCATTGCGGGCGTGCAGCGTCGGTCGCTGCATATTCCCGCCGCCCTGCACCGGAAACTGTCCATCCTGGCGGGAGCCTCGAGAAACGGAAAGGTCACTCTGGAGGGGTTCATCAACCACCTTGTCTCGCGGCATCTGGAAGAATACAGGGAAACGACGGACATGATTCTGGAGGAGTCCCTGCCCGGCCCGGTCATAAAGGCTCGTCCCCCATGACAGGGGATCTCCCCCGATGGGAGCATTATTTTTGTTTCTGAAACAATAGTGTTTAACTTTTAATGAAAAAGAAGTATGATGAAAAAAGAAAAAGAGTTGTTGGTTGCCATCGCCAGCCAGAAGGGTGGCGTGGGAAAATCCGTCTTTACGGTACTGCTGGCCAGTGTCCTGCATTACCGCAAAGACGTGCGTGTGGCGGTTGTGGACTGTGACTCCCCGCAGCACAGCATCGCCCTGATGCGTGAGAGGGACATGGAGAATGTCATGAAAAATGACGACCTGAAGGTGAACCTGTACCGGCAGTACGAAAGAATCCGTAAGCCTGCCTATCCGGTCATCAAAAGCGACCCGGAAAAGGGGGTGGAAGACCTGCGGCGTTATATGGACGAAAAAGGGGAGACTTTCGATATCGTGCTCTTCGACCTTCCCGGAACGCTCCGCAGCGAGGGGGTGGTTCATACCGTTGCCGCGATGGACTATATCTTTGTCCCGCTCAAGGCGGACAATATCGTCATGCAGAGTTCCCTGCAGTTTACCAAGGTGCTGGAAGAGGAGCTGATCGCCAAGGGGAACTGCAACTTGAAAGGAATCCGGCTGTTCTGGAACATGGTGGATAGAAGGGGACGGAAGAATTTGTATGATGCCTGGAACCGGGTCATCCACAGGATGGGGCTGCGGCTGCTGTCCTCACACATTCCGAACACCCTCCGCTACAACAAGGAGGCGGACCCTGTCTGTAAGGGTGTCTTTCGTTCCACGCTGTTTCCACCCGATCCCCGTCAGGAGAAAGACTCCGGCCTTCCTGAACTGGTGGAGGAGATATGCCATGCCATCGGTCTGGAGGAATCCGATACCGAGCGGTAGCGGATGATAGGATACAGACACCTTGAATAAGGGCTTTTAGCCTAAGATAAAGTAAGATAATTGCATGATAATAAGTTTTTTACAGATGTGACTTCTCCTATAAAAGCATTACCTTAGTAGTGTAATGTGCGCCAAGAGGTCACACAAGTAATTGTTCAGCATCGTGTCTGAACCTATTGTTCCATCAATAGTAGCCTGAAGAGGCGTACGTGACTGGCAACGGTCGGGTGCGAAGCTCTCTTGACAACGACGTTCCAACCTAAGCATCATAGGCGAAGAATGTCAAAGCTGACTGATATGAGTAACCTAAGTGAATCGCCGTACCATCGTGACTATGAATTAGCTCACGGATATTTATGGGCCATTCCAAAAGGCAAGCAGTCAGGATAGTACGCTGTTACATCGTGCTACACGGATGTCGCACTGCTGGTGGATAGGCGGAGTCTAAGTCGGTCGTCAGTTATTTGTGCGAAACTTGGTAAGCCCGTATCTCTCCCGTCAGCCAATAACCGATGGGTGGCCAATTGTAAGAGCGGCCGAATGAGGTGCGGGTAAAGGATTGTGGAGAAAGCGAATGCCATGGTGTAATGCCCTGGATAAAGGTTTCAACGTCACCCTACGCGAAAGCGGGCAGACTTCCACAGGGTAATTCTTTGTGAAACGAATTGTAGAACTTCAAGTATAAAGAAACAGCAAAGGAACAAGGCGCAAGCCGAGTGTGCATCTTCAGCCGGACGCAAAACCGTGTGGAAAGGAATAGACTTCGCACGATGCGAACGTAAGGTATCAATCGTTCACTGACTGCTATGTTCGGTATTAATGCAGACTGAATCCTTAATCATTTATCCAAACTCTTGAAATATCAAAGCCTGATTTAAGTGCAGATAACTGATAGAGTTTGGATAAATGGAAAGTTTGAATAAAATACATTATTATCAATTTCTACAGATATTTTTCCTTGCGCTCACACCCCACTGCATATTTGAGAAAACAGAATGATTTAACATACTATTTTTCATATCCAATCTTTTTTAATACTCCCCATGATAATACTCACTATAAAAAGTCCAATCGAATAATTTTACGCGGTGATAAATGAAATTAATAGAAAGCGATTACCTTTGAAGAAAAAGTCTGTAATTTGGTCAAGAGAAAAGTACAATAGGTCAAAACATGGATATTATAATTCGCTTTATTTGCACTACCATTTTAAATCTAATTGTATTAATCCTTATTATAAACTTTAATATCTGCACTATGAAGAGAAAAGTACTATTAAGCACATTGTTTCTAATACTACATTTCACTGTAGCATTAGCACAGCAAGTAACTATTTCAGGGCAAGTGTTGGATGAGAAGAGTGAACCTCTTATCGGTGCCACGATAAATATCGAAGGTACCACCAATGCAGTAATCACCGATTTAGAAGGAAAGTTCACGATAAAAGTACTTCCTTCTGAAAAACTGGTCATCAGTTATCTGGGATATAAGCCCAAAACTATCACTATCGGAAAGAACCGAAGATTTGATATCATTCTAGACCCTTCAGTCACAGAGATGGATGAGGTGGTTGTTGTAGGCTATGGTAGCCAGCGAAAAAGTGATATTGCAACCGCCGTTGCTTCTGTGAATATAAAAGATATTGTAAACAGTAGTTCTACGCAGACGTTGCAAGCACTACAAGGCAAAATCAGCGGAGTACAGATTATCCCCACAGACGGTTCATTGTCAAGCGGAATGACTTTCAGAATCAGAGGTGTCAACTCCGTCACAGGAGGAACCCAGCCTCTCTTCGTCATTGATGGTGTACCAATGCCTACTCAACAGATCACCAATGAAGATACCGAAACGGTAAACAATCCTCTGCTGGGACTGAATCCAAATGATATTGAATCCAATTTGAATTATTGGAATCCTCGTCCTATCAAAAAGGATAATCCATATTTGACCGTCCAAAGGAAGCTCTCTCCACAGACTGTGGAGGATTTCGCCAATAGACTGTTCATCTACCAGGTAGGAAAAAACAATCATATCGGCTTTCCATTCCGCAAACCCTCCCAGATGGAAATCCTTAACTTTGAAATGAGGAACTATTTTGCAGAGACCAATACCAATTATAAAGCCTTTGCCACGGGTGGTGACAAGGCGCAAAGCTGTTGGATGGCCAATTTTGTTCCTTTTGACAAGGTTACAGACATATATCTCTTTGAATCCGCTATTGACGCAATGAGTTTCTACGAAATAAACCATTATACTAAAGAAACCACATGCGCATTCATAAGCACGGGGGGATATGTCACCAAATCCCAAATAGAGAATATAAGCCGTATATTCCCATCTGATAAGGTAAAGTGGAATTGTTGCTATGACAATGATGCCAGCGGTAATGGTTTTGACATCACCACAGCATATTATCTCAAAGGTGAGGAATGTAAAGCTTTTGCAAGGACCAACACTGGAGACACATATAAGACCATCTATTTAAGTTTCCCGGATGGAAACACACAGACCTTCAAAGAAGATGCATTTTCCTCCGGCGAGTATCTTAAACAACATGGTATAGACAATGTAAATATCATCAAACCTTCACGGTACAAAGATTGGAATGAGCTTCTTGTCTATTACAAAAGATTTGATTTGAACCTGGGTCCAGGAATGAAATTCATCCCGGCTATCGAAAAGACCATATCCCAACTGAATCTAAGAGGATATGAACAATTGGCCAATAGTATCAGTTCTTCCACAAAAGAACTGGTGGATTCTCTGCTTGAGCAAGCCAATTACTGCATTTCCGCACCTCTTGCCGAGAGCGGCGCTTATACTCTTATGGTAGACTGTAATATCTTCATGGGGCTGGACACGATGGTACCGGTACCAAGCAACTTATATGTTATAGAAAAGTGCACGCAAAAAAAGATATCGGCACATGCCATAAATGAATTTCTTAAAAAAGAATATATAAACATTTTTAGAGACATGAGTTCATCTGATTTCAAAAATTTTCTAGAGAAAGACATCCTAACTTATACAAAGGGTGCTGTAGAAAAGAATTTTGAGAAAGTGATATTGACTTTCGGATGGAGCCTTAAACCTTCAATTCTAAAAAAAAAGAGTTTTGACTTAGAACATGGTATATAGCATAACAATACAGCATGATACCATAATAGTAGCTGTTTCAAGCAGACATGTTGTCACAATTCCTGCCAGGTTTAATGGAATGATTCTCGGGCTTTGGAACTTGATACAGATTTTCGTTGCCTACTGTAATGAGAATCCGAATTGGGTGAGTAATGTCCGGTCACTGTGGGGTGACCGATTCAAATAGGGACAGGTATGGAACGGATGCCTATTCATGCCCCTATTATAGCTGACACATGGACTTTTATACATTCTTGCACTTTTTAAGTGGGTAAAAAAGTACTATTTGTATTTTATACAAAAAATTGTTTGCTTAATGAAATGGAACATACATTGCCAATGATATTTAATACCTATATATAGGTATTAGATGCGTTTTTATACCCAAAAAATGGTATTTTTATAATCTTTTGTAATATCTAATTTTGCGTCCTAAAATAGATCTTTTATCGAAGAGAGATACAGTTTCCTTATATTTGAACTGGGGCTTCTGTAAAGTGCGATAAATATGAGGCTGGAACGGAGCTATCAGAAGAATTTTGGAGAAAATCCGTTTTTTAACTTAGTTAGATCTATCAATGAAAATATAAGTATTTATCTGCGTTGTATTAAGATATAGCATATCAGAACTACAACCATCCCGTTTTTTATTTAGATTTGCAGTTTGCTTTTAATCACTCAAGATCCGTATTACTATGTATGGAACTTAAATAAAGTACTAATATATATTGGATTTTCCTAAATATAATGCAGTTGCTATATTGTTAGACAACAGACGGTTGAGGTCTGTGAGATTATGCAACGGCACCAACAAAAACAACATGTATTTTTAATAATTTTAGTTTTGTTACACACAATGGTTTGTTTTAATTTAAAATTTACATATAATTTTGCATTATTAATAAATATGATGTTACTTATGAAAAAAGGTATTTTGGGGTGTAATATTATATACTTGTTTATACTTATTTGCATAGGAATTGCCCTCCCTATCAAATCGCAAAACAATTACAAAGTAAAACTTACAGGCACTGTTTATGAGTACGACCACAACAACAAGCGTTTGCCTTTAGAATTTGCAGCTGTGTCTATTCCTGAAATTGCACTAGGGACAACCTCTGATGAAAATGGTAGATACATACTGGAAAACGTACCTACTGGTAAAATTCGTATGCAAATTCAATATTTGGGCAAAGTCTCCATTGACACCTTAATAAATGTAAATAAGGATTTGGTTCTTAATTTTACAATGAGGAATGAGGATTTTAAGTTGAAAGAAGTTACAGTAACTGCAACCAACAGCCGTTCAGGCAAATCCACATCTTCTCACATTTCCCGCTCTGCTATGGACCATATGCAAGCGACCAGTTTATATGATGTAATGTCATTGATGCCAGGTGGAATTTCACAGAATCAAGATATGAGTTCGGCACAACAGATTAACATCCGTCAAGTTTCCAGTTCCAGTGGTCCGGAAGCTCCGATGAATGCTATGGGCACCGCAATAATTCGTGATGGTGCCCCCATCTCAAATAATGCTAATCTATCTGCGATGAGCCCTACGGTATTAAGTGGTACGGAAACACCCGCTTCATTGGCCGGAGGTGCCTCGCCGGCTGGTGGAACCGATGTTCGTAGTATTTCTACTGAAAATATAGAGTCTATACAAATCGTTCGTGGTATCCCTTCTGTTGAATATGGTGATCTGACCTCAGGAGCAGTAATTATTAATACAAAAGCTGGTCGTGAGCCGCTACGTGTCAAAGCAAAAGCCAATCCCAATATCTATCAGGTGTCTATGGGAACCGGTTTTGAACTTGGAAAAAAGAAAGGCGCTTTAAATGTAAGTGCAGATTATGCTTATAATACGAATAATCCAATATCCAGTTACCAGCACTATCAGCGTGCCACAACAAAGTTGCTCTATTCAAATACTTTCTTTAATAATAAGTTACGTACCAATTCCAGCTTTGATTTTATTTATGGTAAGGATCAACGTGAACGTAATCCTGATGATGAACAAACTAAAACAGCTTCGGAAGGCCGCGATATAGGTTTTACTTTGAATACCAATGGTACATGGAATATAAATAAGGGCTGGTTAAAAACACTACGCTATGTATTGTCAGGTACGTATATGGATAAAGACAGTTATTATGAAACCGTATACAGTTCTGCTACATCTCCTTATTCCATGACCACTACAAACGGTGCGGTACTTAGTAACTTTGCAGGTCAGCATATCTATGATGCCAATGGTAATCAAATTACTAATTTTGGACCGGAAGACATAAATCATTATGCTGTTTATCTACCAAGCAGCTATTTGGGACACTATGAGATCGATAGTCGTGAAGTTAATTTGTTTGCTAAAGTGACGAGTTCTCTATTCAAGGCGAGCGGTCATGTAAACAACCGCATCTTGATTGGTGCGGATTTCCGGAGTGACGGTAACGTTGGTAAAGGAAAAACTTATGACCCAAGTACTCCTCCTTATCGTAGTCAATACGGTCATAATTCATCTTTCCGTCCACGTAACTATAAGGATATTCCTTTCATTAACCAATTTGGTGCATATGTGGAAGATAATTTCAAATGGTCCATAAGCGGTACGCATGATTTGAACATTCAGGCTGGTGTGCGTTATGATCATACCTCAGTAGTAGGAGGCATTTTCTCGCCACGTGTAAATGCATCCATTGATTTGATTCCGAATCTATTAAGTCTTCAGGGAGGTTACGGTATTGCTGCAAAGATGCCTTCTCTTCTCTATTTATATCCAGAAAATGCATATTTTGAATATATCAATATAAATGAGCTTACCAATGAAAATATTCCGGAAAGCCAGCGCTTGTTTATGACTACCACAGAAGTTCGGCAAGTAGATAACTCAGATTTGAAGATTGCCCAAAATCATAAAGCAGAAGTCGGTTTTAATTTACGAGTGGGTAAAACCAATCTGAATGTAATAGCTTATAAGGAGCGTCTGAAGGATGGTTATGTAATGAGCCAAACCTTCAACACCTTCAATACATTTATCTACAATGAATACCAGCGCACAGAAAACGGGATAGAGCTTAGTAGTAGCCTACCGGTATTGTCTACTTATGCAAAACCAACTAATAATTTAAATATAGAAACTAAAGGTTTAGAATTTGATTTGAATATCGGACGTATTGATGCTATCCGTACGGCCTTCCAAATAAATGGCTCATGGATGCGTACTAAGAGTTGGCGTCAGGGTTATAGCTTCTATGACAATAGCGAAGATGCTGCTTCAGCCCGTAAACCGGTGGCCATTTATTCTCAAGAAGGCAATGCAAGTTACAAACAACAATTTGTAACGACTTTACGTGCCACTCACAATATCCCGCGTATCGGTTTTGTTGTTACGATGACAGCACAAGCTATTTGGCAGCAGTCTAATTGGAATACATTTGGAAACGATTCTATACCTGTGGGCTATTTAGCATTGGAAGATGCGTCTGTAAATATGTTTCCCAAGGGGAAATATACCACTACCCAGCAAGTAAAGGATGCAGGATATGGATATATGTTGAATAATGTAAGTCATAATAATGCTATAAAAGAATCATACAGTCCTTATTTTTGTTTTAACTTGAATGTAACTAAAGAAATTAGCAATATGCTACGTGTTTCTTTCTTTGCCAACAATATGTTCAGAAGTTATCCGCGCAGAGAATCCAAACGTAATCCGGGTTCATATATTCAATTGAATAACCGATTTTTCTTTGGGCTGGAATTATCACTCACTTTATAATGTTTAGGAAGTTATGAAAAAATATTTAATATATTTGTTTACATTGGCAAGTACCCTTTTGATAGGATGCGATTCGTTCAGGGACATGTCTGGCACAGCAGAAGTGAATCCTATCACAGTGGATGTATATTTGGATATTACCGTTGAAAATATATCCACACTGAAAGATCTGACTGTAAAGTTCGACAATTACGATGAAGATTTACATTATGTAAAAGAAGTAACTGATAATAGTGTGAAAGTTGACGGAATTATCCCCGGAATTTATTCGGTAACAGTATCCGGTACAGCGATCGATACAGAAAACAATGAATACTACATCAATGGCAATTCTGTAAATGCGGCATTATTTAAGCATGGTAGCGCATTGAATATTGAAGTACAAGGGCTTAAAGTGAGCCCATTAATATTCAAGGAGATTTATTATTGCGGTAGCCGTCCGGAAAAAGGAGGAGTCTATTTCCGAGACCAGTTCTATGAGATATACAATAACTCTGCTGACATTTTGTATTTGGACGGTATTTATTTCGCAAATTTAACTCCGGGTACAGCTACCACTAAATTACCTATTTGGCCGGAAGCGGACGGTAATAATTATGCATATGGAGAACGTGTGTGGAAATTTCCAGGAAATGGAACCGAATATCCGTTAGCGCCAGGTGAATCTTGCATCATTTCTCAATTTGCCGCTAACCATCAGTTGGACATCTATAACCCTCAAAGTCCTATAGACGGCAGTAGTTCTGAGTTTGAGTTTAATATGAATAATCCAAACTTCCCTGACCAGGCAGCTTATGATATGCAACATGTTTTCTACCAAGGAAAAGCAGAGATGGGAAGTATACCACAATATTTGACATCCGTATTCGGAGGTGCTTATGTGATTTTTCGTGTTCCTGAAGGAGAAGCTTGGGATCCGGTCAACGATGAAAATATGAAGACAACAGATCTTAGCAAACCGAACAGCAATGTTTATTATGCAAAAATACCTATTAAATATGTATTGGATGCTGTTGAAGCAGTAAACAATGAGTCAAAGATGAATGCAAAACGTGTCCCCGGTGTACTTGATGCAGGTATTACTTGGGTAGGAGCTACTTATTGCGGTTTAGGTATTGCTCGCAAATTGTCCACAGACGAAGAAGGTAATCCTATTATTCGCGAAGAAACAGGTACATATATATATCAGGATACAAACAACAGTACGGATGACTTTGAACGTGGCGTTGTTCCTGTAATGCGTCGTAATGGAGCAAAAATGCCTTCATGGAATCACACATTGTAATAATTAACTAAAAAGACAGAACAATGAAAAAACAATATATGAACTATATGAAAAGCTGCCTGCTGGTAATGATAGCCTGCCTTGTAAGTATGGTGGGAGCGGCACAGGGCTTCTCTCCCGCCGCTATGGAACAATTGAAAACAAGACGACTATGGTCTCATTCACAGAATGCTGCCGGTATGCCATTCGATGATATTCAGAATTATTCGAATGTTATATTGGGATATGACTTACAGGACGGAAACTATTGCCGTCCGCAAGAGGGGCAGAAAGAGGCTATCGTAGGTGTATCCAGTGAAGGCTTTATCAATCTGAAAAATGCATATGTGTGGGGAGCATTTAATTTTGCACAAAAAAATCTGACAGATGCCGGATATAACGCCTCCATTGCCGATCCATTCAGGGGAATGCCTTACTATGTCGCAGACCAGCACTTAAGCAAATGGAGAAATCAATATTACGATCTGAAGTTTCGTGCAGCTACTCCTTTACTTGGTAATCATTGGGCATTGGGGTTGGAAGGTAATTATGTAGCTACATTAGCTGCCAAACAGCGCGACCCGCGTGTGGATACCCGTTTTTATACGCTGGGACTGACGCCGGGGATTACTTACAAGTTGAATAATTCACACAAGTTTGGTGCAAGTTTCAAGTATAGTTCTATCAAGGAAGACTCAAGAATGAGTAATGTCAACTCTTATGTGGATCAGGACTATTATATATTATACGGTTTGGGAACAGCCATAAAAGGAATAGGCAGCGGTGTAACCAGCAATTATATTGGAGACCGTTTCGGTGGAGCTCTCCAGTACAACTTCAGTATGCCCTCTTTCAATTTACTGCTTGAGGGCAGTTACGATGTAAAAGCGGAAACTGTTCAGCAGAGCTATACGACTCCTAAAAAAATAGCCGGTGTAAAAGATAAAACTGCTCATGTTTCTTTAACGATGATTCAGGAAGGAAAGGACTATACCAATTATATGAGAACCACATATACAAATCGTAACATCGATGGTATTCAGTATATTTCTCAACGCGATAACTCTGAATCACAAAGTGGCTGGGTGGAATTATATAATAACATCCGTTCTACGTACAAGGCACAAACCGCTTCTCTTAATTATGCATTAAGCAGAAACCGCGGGAATGAATATAGTTGGAAAGCAGAATTAAATGTGAATTATACCAAGCAAGACGATGAATATTTAATGCCTAATTCTGTACAGAATGCAGAAAATTTATCTTTAGGCTTAGGTGGCAAAAAAAATTTTGTTTTAGGCAATAGTTTGAATCGCAGGCTTTTAATAGATGTTCATGTTGCGTATAACAATAATCTGGGAGGTGAATATGTATATGGTGGCAGCCATGCAGACTATCCAACTGTAACCGAATTACAACAAGGGCTGACTAATTATTATACCTGTGATTACTATCGTATTGGCGGGTCGATAACGTATTCGCAACAAGTCAGAGAAAACAGACGTATGAACTTATTTGCAAAAGTTGTATTCGATCGTGTAAATACCTCTGACTATGATTATGATGGGCGTACTCATTTATCGATAAGTTTAGGATGTAATTTTTAATGCTACATAACGAAATCTATATTACAAAACATGCGTAAATTAATAACTGGAAGTTTGATGCTCTGCAGCATATTATCTCTGCGGGCACAGACATTTGTTAAACCGGCTGTGAAAGTAAAGGACACCTCTTTTGCTGTAATTACAGATAAAGGGACATTTCAGGCTTGTGAAGCCGAGCTTAAAGCCTATCAGGAGATTCTAGGAATGGAAGGGTTGCCTACGTTCATCGTATACAATGAATGGAATAAACCGGAAGATGTAAAGAAAGTTATTGTTAAGCTCTACAAAAAGGATAAATTGGAAGGAGTGGTATTTGTCGGTGATATCCCTATTCCAATGCTCCGCAAAGCCCAGCATATGACTTCCGCTTTTAAAATGGATGAGAAAAACAATGACTGGAGAGATTCTTCAGTGCCCAGCGACCGTTTCTACGATGATTTCGACCTACAATTCGATTTTTTGAAACAGGACAGTGTCGAAAATAATTTCTTCTATTATAATTTGGCTATAAAATCTCCACAGCAAATTCGGTGTGACATATATTCTGCACGTGTCAAAGCTGTTGATAACGGCGAAGAACCGCATGCGCAAATCAGCCGCTATTTTAAAAAAGTGGTGGCTGAGCACCAGATAAACAATAAATTAGACCAATTCTTCTCCTATACAGGTGATGGCTCTTACTCTAACTCATTGACTGCATGGACACCGGAAACCTTTACTATTCGCGAACAAATGCCGGGCGTATTCGATAAAGAGGGACGGGCCCGTTTCATCCGTTATAATTTCAGCGATTATCCCAAGGACGATGTCATTAATATGCTGAAACGCACAGATCTGGACTTGTCTATTTTTCATGAGCATGGTATGCCCGAACGTCAATATCTTTCCGGTAGTCCCGCTACTAATAGGTGGAATGCTCATGTAGATGCAATGAAGTACTATTATCGTGGTTTAGCGCGTAGAAAGCAAAACAACAAAAAGTCTTTCGACGAAATGCTGGATATGATGAAAAACACATACGGTTTGGACACTACTTGGATTGCAGGCTATGATGATCCCAAAGTAATTGCAGAAGATTCTTTACTAGACCTGCGCACCGGTATTATCCTGTCGGAAGTTACAGAGTTTAAGCCTAATAGCCGTATGGTAATTTTCGATGCATGCTATAATGGTGATTTCCGGGAAAAAGATTACATTGCCGGACGTTATATCATGTCGGAAGGAAAATGCGTAACTACTTTTGCCAATTCAGTCAATGTACTGCAAGATAAAATGGCAAACGAGATGCTCGGCCTGTTAGGTATGGGAGCACGAGTGGGGCAATGGGCTAAATTGACGAATATTCTCGAATCGCACATTACCGGTGACCCTACTCTACGTTTTCAATCTATCAATGAGGTAGATGCCAATGCTTTGTTCAAAGAACCATATAGCGAGTCCCGCATGTTGGAGTTATTACAGTCGCCCTATGCCGACATACAGAATTTTGCTTTGCACAACCTTTATCGCAATGACTATCCGGGTATTTCTGATTTATTAAGAAAAACTTTTGAAACTTCCTCGTTCATGATGGTACGTTTCACCTGCTTGGCATTGCTTGAGAAGATTAGTGACAAAAACTTCCGGGAAGTCTTACACTTGGCCATTACGGATTCCTATGAATTTATTCGTCGCACCTCTGTTCGTATGATGCAACATGTGGGACTGAACGAGTATGTTTATCCGCAAATCAAAGCCTATGTAGAAGACAACCTATCCGAGCGTGTGGCATTTAATGTGAGTTTGGGGCTTCAAGTCTTTGATCAGGCAGCCGTACAGGCGGCAATTGATAAAGTAATGGCTGAGACCTATGTGTTGCAAGACAAGGAGGAGATGCGTAAGGTTTTGGAGAATGCCAATAATAGTCGTAGCATGCAAAAAGAGTTATTAAGCAAAGAAACTTCCGAACGTTGGCGCATCCTTTATTGCAATTCTCTGAAAAATCATATGGCACATGCCTGTGTAGACGGCCTCTTGGCTTTACTTACCGACTCCAGTGAAAGTGAAAAGCTAAAAACCTGTTTATTGGAGGCTTTTGCTTGGTTCACTCATTCTTATCGGAAGCCTGACATCCTTCGGGTATGCGATCAACTGAGAAAAGATAAGAGCTTATCCGAGAACCTTCGTGAAGAAGCCGACCGTACATATTACAGACTTAAAAATTAATTGGCCATGATTAAAAAAATAATATATCTGGCATTTCTTTTGCCATTGGCAGGAAATGCACAAACAACAGTCATAAAGCCATTGGTCAAACAACCTACCGCTTTTGCTATCATAACAGATAACCAAACTTATGCAAATACCAAAGATGCCATGCATCAGTACAAAACTGCGGTTGAAGATGATGGTTTGGCAACTTATCTGATCAGCGGTGACTGGCAAAATCCAGATCAAGTCAAACAGATAATCATCAAAACATATCAAGAATGCCCTTCATTGGAAGGTCTGGTTTTAATCGGCGATGTGCCTGTCGCATTGGTACGTAATGCGCAACACATGACTACTGCATTCAAAATGAATGAGAAAGCCTTTCCTTGGGATCAGTCTTCCGTACCTACCGACCGCTTTTATGATGATCTGAACTTAAAGTTTGAGTTCATCAGGCAAGACTCAGTAAATCATCAGCATTTCTACTACAAATTGACAGAAGACAGTCCCCAGCGGCTAAATCCTACTTTCTATTCAGCTCGTATCAAGTATCCGGAAAAAAAGGAAGGGGATAAATATGCGGCCATTGCCTCATATCTGAAGAAAGCTGCTGCTGCCAAGGCAGATAAGCATAATCAATTAGATCGGGTATTCTCATTCAATGGTGCTTCTTACAATTCCGATTGCCTGATTGTATGGATGGATGACGAAAAAGCTTATATGGAGAACTTTCCATTAGCTTTTGGTCGTCAAATGGGATTCAAACATTGGAACTTCCGAATGAAACACCCTATGAAATATAAGTTATTCAGCGAATTGCAACGAAAGGACCTTGACTTATTTATGTTTCATGAACATGGAATGCCAACAGGGCAGCTTATTAATGATGAATTGGCATGCACTGATTTCAACAATCGTTATAAAATGTTGAAGAGTACACTTTATAATGCAGTCATGTCCCATGTTGGAAAACGTGACAAAGACACCTTACGTATTCAGATGCAGGAAAAACGACAAGTGAATGAGGTGTTTTTTAAAGACCTGGACAATCCTAAGTTCTGGGAAGCAGACTCTCTTCACTACGCTGATGAACGTATCGTAACGGAAGATTTAATGAAGAGAAATCTTTCCACTAATCCGAAGATGATAATGTTTGATGCGTGCTACAACGGTTCTTTTCACGAAAACGACTATATAGCAGGACAATATATCTTTAATGACGGTCAGACATTAGTAGCACAAGGAAATACCCGTAACGTATTGCAAGACCGCTGGACTATTGAAATGATTGGTTTGTTGTCCCATGGTGTACGAGCCGGGCAATACAATAAGCTAATCGTATCACTTGAAGGTCATTTGTTTGGTGATCCCACTTTCCGTTTTGCTCCTATCGAAGCCAATACTTTAAGTACCGATATAACAATACACAAAGATGACAAAGCCTATTGGAAGAATTTGTTAAACAGCCCATACGCTGATGTACAAAGTTTGGCCATGCGTATGCTGGCTGACGCCGATACCCAAAAGGAATTATCTCCGTTGCTCCTGAAGAAGTACCGGGAAAGTGGCTTCAATACGGTTCGTATGGAAGCTATCAAGTTGTTGAGCCGTTATCAGGACGACAACTTCATCGAAGCATTACGCGAAGGTTTGAACGATACTTATGAAATGGTAGCTCGCCAAAGTGCCATTTATGCTGGATTTGTAGGTGACGATTCCTTATTGCCCGCTATTGTGGAAGCATTGGTCGAACATAATGAACGCTTACGCGTACAAATGAGTGCCAACAAGGCTTTAAGCCTTTATCCGAAAGAGAAAGTAGAAAAGACAATAGAAGACTTTTATGCAAAAGTTGACCGTTTGAATGAAAACGAAGAGAAAAAACGATTACTAAGAAGCCTGGAAAGAATGTTTGTACAAGAGGCAAAAGTCCATCAGACCTTGATGGATGTAGCTGCACCGGAAGCAAAACGTATCAGTGCAATCCGCAATGTGCGTAACTATACATTCCATTTCCACGTGGATGATTATTTGAATGTAATTCGTGATGCCGGTAATCCACAGGAAGTACGTGTAGTAATGGCCGAAGCATTAGGTTGGTTTACTAATTCTGTACAACGGCCACACATTCTTGAAGAAATAAAGAAGATGCAACAAACAGCCAATCTTCCGGAAGATTTAAAAGCAGAGCTTGAACAGACAATCAAAAGATTAAGTTTATAAATATGAATAAATACATCCTTTTGGCAATTACCGCTTTGTGCTTACAGGATATGCAGGCGCAAACAGTTGTACATCCTAGTATAAAAACAAAGACTACTTTTGCAATTGTAGTCGATCAGAAAAGTTATGATGAAGCGAAAAGTGAAATTGATGCTTATCGTACCAGTATAGAAAAAGAAGGTTTAGGTACTTACTTGCTAATTGATGATTGGAAAAGGCCCGAACCTATTCGTGAGCAACTTGTCAAATTGCATGAGAATGAGAAAACGCCTTTGGAGGGTTGCGTATTTATAGGTGACATCCCTATTCCAATGATTCGTGATGCACATCATCTATCTTCGGCTTTCAAAAGGTCTCCCAAAGCCAATTGGCAGAAATCAAGCGTTCCTTCCGACCGTTATTATGATGACTTCGGATTAAAATTTGATTATATTAAACAAGACAGTTTGATACCTGACTATCATTATATGACATTGCGTGCTGATTCTAAACAGTATATTTCACCGGATATTTATTCGGCCCGTATCCGTCCATTACATTTAGAAGGTGAGAACCGTTATCAGATGCTACGCGATTACTTAAAAAAGGCAGTTGCCGAAAAAGCAAAGCAAAATGCATTTGACCAACTGACTATGGCCCGTGGCCATGGTTACAATTCTGAAGATCCTTTGGCATGGAGCGGTGAGCAAATAGCCTTACGTGAGCAATTGCCGCAAATATTCAAATCGGGTAATACAGTGAAGTTCTATGATTTTAACATGCGCTATCCGATGAAACCATTATACTTGAACGAGATTCAGCGCGAAGGATTAGATGTCATGCTATTCCATCACCACGGTGGCCCCACCATGCAGTATATCAATGGCTATGAAAATGGTTCCGGTATTAATTTGAGTATTGAGAATGCCAAAATATTCTTGCGAAGCAAAGTGCCTTCATACGCCAAGAAACATGGGCGTGAAGCTGCTATCAAAGAATATGCCAAGCAGTATGGGGTGCCTGAAAGTTGGTGTGCGGAAGCTTTCGATGAGGAGAAAATAAAATCGGATTCCATTGTAAACCGTAATATGGATATCTATACTGAAGATATTCGTCTTTTGACTCCTAATGCGCGTTTTATATTGTTCGATGCTTGTTTCAACGGTTCTTTCCATTTGGATGACAACATTGTAGGCTCTTATATATTCAATAAGGGTAAGACCATTGCTACTATGGGATGTACGGTTAACACCATTCAAGATAAATGGCCGGATGAATTTCTCGGCTTGTTAGCTGCCGGTATGCGCATCGGGCAGTTCACTCGTTTTACCTGCTTCTTGGAAAATCATCTGATCGGTGACCCGACTTTTCACTTCACCAATAATGCCGGGCTGGATATGGACATCAACCAAGCTTTAGTTGCGCAGGAAGGAAATGTTACATTCTGGAAAAAACAGCTGAATTCCCCTATGGCTGACATGCAGGCAATGGCGCTCCGTCAATTGTCAATGGCAAATTATAGTGGTCTCGTTGAGTTGCTGAAGAAAAGTTACCACGAATCGAACTATTTCGTTGTGCGGTTGGAAGCATTACGCCTATTAGCTTTGAACTATCCGACAGAGGTTGCCGATGTATTGCAGACAGCCATGAACGACAGTTATGAACTGATCCGTCGTTATGCGGTGGAATACGTTGAAAAGAATTGCAATCCGGAATTGTTGCCGGCATGGATAGAAAGCTATTTATTACGCGGACATGAAAACCGCCATCGTTTCAGAATTTTTAGTGCTATCAACACGTTCGACCATGATATGGCTTTGAATGAATTGAAGAAACAGGCTGCCGATTGGTCTTTCTACGATTCTTCCTATGTGAATGAATTGTTAGAATACCTTCCTCGCCAAAAGAAAGGACTTGAAAGAGATTTTGCACTTATTGACAGTCCGGAAAGTACTACCAAACAGATACAAAGCGAAATAAGTAGGTTCCGAAATAAACCTATTGCTAAAGCTATTGAGCCATTACTGAACATTATAAAAAATGAAAGCCAAGAAGAAGAACTTCGCATATTGGCTGCTGAAACATTAGGCTGGTATAATTTATACTATAATAAAGCAGATATAATCAAAGAACTTAACACATTTAGAACTTCCAATCAAAAGCTAATGAACGAAGTTACCAAAACAATTAATAGGCTGAAAAGTCAAAATAGGTAGAATCATCCAAACGATGAGATAGACCGGATCCAAAGGGCGGTTCTGCCATTCCTGAGCAGCCTGGTTGACTTTGTTCGTGATGATGGAAATAGCTGATGTGGACAGTTCTATCTCATAGATTTCACGCATCTCCTCTTCTATGTCTGACACGCTCATTCCTTTGGCATATAGGGAGATAACAAGTTTTTCTTTAATATTATCGACACTATACAGGGACATTCAGTAAATGTCTATAGTATAACTCCTCAACCAGTTCCAGACACCAATCATTAAAACAGGGATATTCCTAAAATAATAAAATTTAAGGCAACTAATTCATTGCGAGTTAGTTGCCTTTTTTGTATCTTTAAGCATTCCCCCCAAAAAACGGTTTGACGGCCAAAACGGGGGTAATCTAAAATAAAAACACATGGTAAAGATACAAAAAATCTCAGAAATCGAACCTCGTTTAGGTTTTACCGAGTTCGATATGCTAAAAAAATATCGTCAAAGTTTTGCAACGAGTGAATTAGGTCGCCTCCATGCTCTGTTTCCTTTCTCGGAACTGGCCCGACAAATGCATTTGAAGTCCTCTGCTTTGGGTCGTAAAAGTTATTTTTCTCCCGAAGGTAAAATAGCCTTGATGGTCTTGAAGTCCTATACCAACTTTTCCGATGCACAACTGATTGAGCATTTAAACGGTAATATTCATTACCAGTTGTTTTGTGGTGTTCAGATTGATCCGCTTCATCCACTAACCAATCCTAAAATCGTTAGTGCAATTCGTCAGGAACTAGCGCATCGCCTTGACGTTGAGCCCCTCCAGCTCATTCTTGCCGAGCATTGGAAACCTTATCTTGAGAACCTTCATGTCTGTATGACCGATGCCACCTGTTATGAAAGTCATCTGCGTTTTCCTACTGATACCAAACTCTTATGGGAAGGTATTGTATGGCTTCATCGTCATCTGTGCAAACATTGCCAGACCTTGCACATACAACGTCCCCGTAACAAGTATCTTGATGTACGCCGTGCCTATCTTGCTTATAGCAAACTGCGTAAACGCAGGAAATCACAGACTCGTATGATTACACGAAGGTTACTTCAGTTATTGGAAAATTCAATACTGCCAACAGATAATCCAAATGATCGCCTGTCATAATATAACAGGCATTGTTCATTACATAATTGTTGGCATCATATGCAAAAGCCATTTGGTTTCCGATTATTTTCCATACAATTTTTGGCTTAGAAAAATCCTCCCAATAACTGATGCTATCTTGTGTTTCAAACCACTCGTTACTAGTTTTCTTTCGGGCTTTTATTTTTTTGCCATTAACAATATGAGTTTCTCCTGTTTGTTCTAAACGCTCTATGCCAATTGACAGAAGATAATTTTTCACCGCAGGATAACTTTCTATATCATAATGCCGCGAAGGAAATGTGGCTATAATCCACAAGTCCGCCCATTCATATTCATATCTCTTGATATCCCTGCCACGAAGAATCGGTCGTATAAGTTCAGCCGTCCGAACACGTTCATCTTCTGTTTGACAATTCGCTAGTATCTCATCACGCTTTTCGGTAGAAATGATAAAAGCATCATTGAAACCAGTTTTTATCCCATAGTTGATTTGGATGTTCCAATCCTTCAAGGGTATTCCCACAGACTCAATCTTCTGCTTGATGCTCTGTTCAATGGGAGACAATATCACCCATGGGATAGAATCTGCAAAGTTACACTTCACGCCTTGTTGCTGCACGAAATCGCTCAAATTATTCAAGCCATTCGAATCTTGTACCAAACAAGCTTGTGTGTTAAAAATATTTGCTGCTTTTTGAGATAAAAGAATATTTGCTTCTACCGTTATTGCATCGAATATTTTTATACCTGCAAAATCTACCAACATAATAGGATTGGTCTTGCTTGCGAAATAACCTCGCAAGGCTTCACCATACCCTGCACGCATCCATTTATTAGACGTGATATAGCAAAGAAAACCATTGGGAGTAAGCAGGTTCATACCCAACTCATAGAAGAGGCAGTAAATATCACCAGTGCGTGCATAAGTTATGTAACCCATGCATTCTAATACATCGGCACTCTTACCCATAGATTGTAACTGAATGTAAGGTGGATTGCCAATGATACAGTCAAATCCCAAGAAGTTGCCTTCGGCATCGAGTACTTCTGGAAACTCTATACGCCATTCGAATGCACCAAGATAAATTTTGTTGGAGCGTATTTCCTCAAATATATTTTCTAAAGTCGCAATTTCTTTCTTTAAATCGGCAATGCGCTTGTCCGACGCTTTCTTTTCCTTTTTTGTCGGTTCAAACAGTTGAGGCGCTTGTAAGTTTGCCAACTCAGAGCGGCGTTTGTTCAATCTAACCAATCGTGCATCCCGGCGGTTGATCTCTGTTTTCAGTTTCGACTTGATTTCTGTTATAAACGTTTCCAAATCCTGCTTTTCGCTTTTACTTTGGGCATTTTTATATTTAGCTACAGCCTCCTTATATTGGCTGATGCTGATACTAGACTCTCGCAGTACGGTCTGAATACTGTCTGTCAAAGCGAATCGGTGAAGCAAAGAATTTCCACATTTGATGTTAATGTCGATATTTGGTAAGGTTTCTAAATAAGTGTAATTACTTTCAGCCGTATAGTAAGCATTCTTCAACAATCCAATCCACAGTCGTAGGCGGCAAATCTTCACAGAGTTGGGGTTAATATCAACGCCAAATAAACAGTTCTCAATGATTTGACGCTTCTCCTTGAAAAGAGTTTCCTGCATGCGGCGACTTTCCGCATTGAGTGGGTTGTAAGCAAATAAATTACCTTCGGTATCGGTAACAATCAGCTCGTCATTTTCAATGGCAAGTTGATAGTCCGCTTTGCGGATACGCTTACCGGTAGCATCTACCAAAATACCTAATTCGTATTTCAAGAGTATCAGTTCATTGAGAGCAGACACAAGAAAGTGACCCGAACCAACAGCTGGATCACACAGTCGCAAACTGTTAATTAGTTCATTAGCTTCGACTATATTGTCAATATGGTTGTATAGTTCTATACGGGTGGTACAATTCCAGCCATAATAACCATTAAACTTTTGCAACACGGTCTTGGTGATTGCTTCACGGCACATGAACATAGTGATAAAGCCTGGAGTGAATACTGAACCATCCTTGTGACCATTTATTTTCTCGAATATAAGCCCTAAAACAGAAGCATTGATGAGTGTTTTAGCCTCTTCTTGCACTTCTTCACTGCCTTCGCTCGCAAAGTTATAAGCGTCGAGAAAAGCAAACAAATATTGCAGGGTGGGTAATGCGTTGACTTGTAGATTGCGTTTTTTATTTCGTAATACGCTACTCGCCAAGACAGGAAGTACCGTACGTTGTGAAAGGCTGTTTATCTTAATTGTTTTACTTTCCAAATCTGTCACCTCGAAAAGAGAACTGTTAAGATAGGGAACGTAAGCAAAATCACGCATAATGGAGTGTGTGCGGCTGCCCATGTCACGTGCAAGCACTTGGAAAAAGAGTGTGTTGAGATCATCATAGTCATGAATCTTAGTTATTGAAAGAAATTTATAGATTGCATCTCCATTGTGGTATTTCAACATCTGAGCCTCCAACAGTTTCAAGAAAAGGATACGATTCATCCAAGTAATACACAATTCCATTGCAACATTGAATAACCGTTCCTCATAATCATTCCCATACAAACGACCATTTATGTGACGCAAACAATCTTCTGCATCCAGTTGGTTAATAGTATTCTCTAGTAATGAAGCCTCGTCACGCCGTTCCACAGCTTTGCGTACAATCACGGTTTTATTATTCTCTTTGCGTTCCTCAATACCAATAATGTGTAGCAGCTCAGTGTAGAATCCACGGTTGAGCGAATTGCTGTCATTTTGGAACGATAGCTTCAAAAGATGTGTATCGCTGAATATCTTATAAAGTTCGATAAGTTTGCGTGAAGCGCTACTGTCTGTTCTATCAAGCAGGTGTTGATAGTCTTGTAAGTTGAAGTAAGTGTATTCAAGGCTATCTTTCACCTCCTCAATATAGGTTGTTGCAATTTCAGTATAGAAGAAATCGGTTTTGTTACTGGTTTTGCGTCCATCCACAAAGTCTTGAAACTCACGACGTAATTGTTTGTTCTGATAGAATTTGCGTTCAAACTCATGGGCATCAAAAATAAAGAATTCATGAATATTAGTAGCGATGAGATATTTAATATCATTGTTCTTCTTATTGACACGTTCTTTAAGATAGTATAGCAATAATTCCTGCAAAGCCTTACGATTAAGATTGTCATTAGAAATCATCTCACCTTTGTTGGTGGTACTCTTTACTTCAATCAATAACCCTATATTGGACTTGATAGTTTTATCCAATCGGATAGCCAAATCAATATCTTCTTCGGGAGCCATGTAGTATGGCTTGTAGAACGTTTCACTCAGAAAATTACGTAAATGTTCTTTTTGCGTGTGTTCTCTTTGCCCATCCACAATATTGTCTCTCAATGTGCGAAGGGCATTTTTGAATAAGTCAAAATCTGTTGTTTCAATCGCAACCTGTCTATATGCTTTGTTCAAAACTTGATTCGGTTTGAGTAGTCCCATAATGTTTGGTAAATGAGTTAATAAAATACAAAGGTAGTCTAAAAACTTGATAATAAAGAATGAACGTATTGGTTTAACGAAAGTTTGTTCTACTGCCAGCCATTATCAACAAACAATAGCAGCAGTAGATTTGACATGATTCTACTTATTATATTGTAATAGCCAGCCAAAGTAATCTTTTCACATCCGGATCTATCACAGGTTGGATAAGTTGTTAACCTGAAGGTAACCGACCTGATGGTATAGGAACAGGAAGAAGTCTGTAATCATGGCATTTACCCGGATAGAGAAGCCACATTTTTTATTGCCGGACTTCCGGCATTGCCTCATCCATGTGTGAAAAGGAGTTTTTTCTTTCACCACAACGTTCCTTTCACATACCCAAAGGGGGTAGTGGATCCAGACCTGCTTCGGCTTTCTTTTTCCTTCCCATATGACAAAAACCGACTATCCATGACTATTCCTGCCAGTGTGCCGGTCGTGCTTGCCTCTCATGGTTTCTTCCCTTATATTCGCACTGATATTTAAACGAGTTGAAAATATGGAAATATGCTACATCGAGGCCGGTGTCCTTGAGAGGATGCTGGCGCGCGCCGAGAACCTGTCCGCACGTGTGGACAGATTGTATGAGAGAAACCGCTGTAAGGAACCCGGAGAGTGACTGGACGGCCAGGATGTCTGCCTGCGCCTTGACATCTCGCCGCGTACCCTGCAGACTCTCCGCGATACCGGACGGCTGGCGTTCACCCGCCTCCAGCGCAAGTTCTATTACAAGCCCGGGGATGTGGAGAAGTTGATGGTCTACGTCGGCATCAGACGCAAGGAGAAGGAGGTGAGAGAAAGAAGGAAGAACGGAAACCTTTAAAGAGCGGAAGAGATGGAAGGCATTATCGACAAGGAGAACGAACGTGTCCGCAGGTTCTTTGCCCTGCTGGACGACATGGAGAAAAAAGTGGAACGTCTTGCCCGTGACAACCGTCCTCCCTTCAACGGGGAACGGTTCCTGACCGACAGGGAGCTTTCCGGGATGTTGAAGATCAGCCGCAGGTGCCTGCAGGATTACAGGGACCAAGGACGGATTCCCTATATCCAGCTTGGCGGGAAGATCCTGTACAGGCAGTCGGACATCGAGAGGCTGCTGGAGGAGAACTATCACCCTGCATTGGTATAATATCGTATTTAAGTTTAAGGATTGTCGCCGGAATTGCATTTACGATTCCGGCGGCAGTTTTTATTTAGCCTGCGGCTTCCTTGCCGGCCGCGGGCTTTCTTCTTTCCATCAGCCGGTTCATGTCCGAGGATATCTTCCGGTCGGTGACCTGGGCGTAGACCTGCGTGCTGTCGATGTTCGTGTGGCCCATCATCCTGGCGATGCTCTCTATCGGAATACCTGCGGTCAGTGTCAGGGTCCCGAACGAATGCCGGGCCATGTGGTAGGACAGGTTCTCTTTCATGCCTAATGCCACGCCCATTCCATGTACCTCATACCAGAGGACGTCGCGGACCGGCAGCGGGAATACCGGCCTGTCGTCATCCGTGGTGTTGTAAAGCTCCAGTATCTGTCCGGCTATGGGATGCAGCGGGATGAACGCCTCCACGTCCGTTTTGGCGCGGCGGATGCGGATATACCTTCTTCCTTCCGAAGTCGTTCCGATGTGACGGGGATGGAGAGCCCTCGTATCCGCGTAGGCCAGACCGGTCAGCGAGGAGAAGATGAACGTCCTGCGTGCCAGCTCCATCATCGGGTCGGGCAGCGGGGTTTCCATCATCCGCTTCAGTTCACTGCGGCTGATATGCCTTAGTTTAGGTGTTTCTTTCCTCTCGTATGCCACGTCCTCTATCGGATTGGCTCTTAGTATTTCCCGGTCCACGGCGATGTAGATGAGCCGGTTGAGCCAGCACAGGCAGTGGTTCACGTGTCCGTTCCTGTGTCCCAGCTCCTTCTTGAGAAAGACCTTGAACGATTCGGCGAACTCCTCGGTGATGTCCGAAAAGGCGATGTCCTTCATCCCGCGGGATTCGATGAACTGCCTGAGGTTGAGCTGGGTGGTCTTCGACTGGCGGTAGGTGGAAGTGGAGTTGATCTCCTTGGAGCGGACCCTGAGCCGTTCGCGTTCCACCTCTCCGGCCTGCAGGAGGTATTCCGGTACGGAATTGGCGCCTGACACGGTGGTCTTGAGCAGTTCGGCCGTGACCACTCCCTGGTTCCTCAGCAGGTTCCCGTACGCCTCTTCCAACCGGCTGCGGAAGGCGGCAAGGCGGTTGTTCTCCCTGGCTGTTTTGATTTCACACTTCTTGCTGTCCCAGTCCCCGGGTTTGCAATAGACGCCTGTCGTGACTGCCGATTTCTTTCCGTCGATGCTGATCCGGCAGAGGACGGCGGTCGTGCCGTCCGATTTCACCTTGTTACGGTTGATGTAGAATAAGAGCTTGAATGTACTGCGCATGATAATGATTGTTTAGGGATTAAAGGATAAGTTTCAAATCGCGGGTTGCCTCGACGAACCTGTCCATGTCCTCGAACAGCTTCTTCGGGGTTACGCGCGCGTATATCTGGGTGGTCTTTATGTTGGAGTGTCCCAGCATTTTGCAGATGGTCTCTATCGGCACTCCCTCCTCGAGCGTGACCAGCGAGGCGAAAGAATGCCGTCCCATGTGGTAGACAAGGTCCTGGCTCAGCCCTGCCATCAGGCGCAGGGATTTCATATTGGCCCTGAGCGTGTGGTAGTCCTGCGGCGGGAAAAGAGTCTCGCGGGTATCGTCCCGGTATTTCTCAATCAACGCGACGGCTTCCGGAAGCAGCTTGACACGTCCGAGGTAGTCGGTTTTCTTTCGCTGGTATTTCAGCCAGAGGCTGCCCTCGTCATCCCGGAAGAGGTTCTTCCGGGTGATGCTTACCGCATCGGCATAGGCGGTGCCGGTGTAACAGGCGAAGAGGAAGAGGTCCCGGGTGATGACATGTGACCTGCGTTTTTCCGGTATCTCCAGATCACGCAGCTTCTCGAAATTCTCACGGCTGAGTGCTTTCGGTGTTGTCTCCTTCTGCTTGGGCAGCTTGAAGTGGCAGAAATGGTATTTCTCCGAGTGGCCCTCCTTGTAGGCGATGCGGCAGATCTTTTTCAAGATGGCCAGGTAGCCGCGAAGCGTGTCCACGGCATATCCCTTTTCCAGAAGGATGAAATCCTGATAGTCGCGGATGAACTGCTCGTTGAGCTGCCCGAAGACAAGGTCCGGAACCTTGAATTTCGCCTTGATGAATTCGGAAAGCGTGCGGTAGGTGAAGAGGTAGGTCGAGAGTGTGGTGGGCGCACGGTCCACACCGACACGGGCCTTCATTTCCCCGTTATGCCGGTCGAGAAGTTTGAGCAGGGTCATCTGCATGCCCGCATTGCCCTGGAACATGTCCCTGACCGCGGCGGCATCGAAATCCCTTTTTCTTTCCATGAGGGAATTGAAGGCCGAGTGTACGGCAAGCAGCAGTCTTTCTATTTTTTCATTGGTCTCCACCGCTTCCCGGCTCTTGCCGTTCAGCCGGCTCTCACGCGCGTTCCACAGCCCGGGGGTGCAGGAGAGCTTGCAGCTGAACTGCGCCATCGTGCGGTTGAGGGTGATCCGTCCCATGATCGGGGCTTTGCCGGTCTTGTCCGGCTCGCTCTTTTTCAGGTAGAGCAGCACCTTGAATTTTTCCACTTTCATAACGCTCTTTTTTAGGTTGTAAAAATACTCCTTTGAAAAGCGTCCTTTGGCATGCAAAACATTGAGAAACAGTGAATACAAATCCGCTTTGTTCTTATCGGTAAAAATTCGGTTACCTGCCGTCGTTTCCGAAACAGGCGGCTAACAGTCTGGTAACTGAAACGTCGCAATATTTTGTTTTCTTTTGCAGGTCTGTCTGTTCTGCAATTCTCGCAAAATGCTTAATTATAAACGTTTTACGTTTAATTATCGTCATTCTGTTTTTTATTGCATTTCTAAATATTACTTATACCGCCCGTCATACATGGGCCACAACAGCGTATTATTGTGAAATTCATCCGGGCATTATTTCCGAAGCGATGGGGCATTCATCCATTACAGTGACGGAGACTTATCTGAAACCTTTTCAGAATAAGAAAATAGATGAAGCAAACAAGCGGGTTATTGATTTTATCCGGTATTCGGTTCAGAATGCAATTTGTTGAAAATAAGCCTGTTACTTTGTAGGTAACGGGAATGAATACCGGTGCAAATATGAGCATATTTCTTAAAACAACCAAACGAAATCGCACATTTTTTCCATTAAAGCACTCAAAAGAAGAACATAGACAGATAAAACACGTGGATTCTTTGTACTAGGGTATGTTAACCTCTAAATTTTGCATAAGATTTCCCTCCCCTCTACCTCTTTCTCAAAGTAGGGGTTAAAAAGTTTCATTGTATATTATATCATTTATAGTATTGACTACTCAAAAAGAGCAGGGACAAAGGTTTTCCCGTTACCTACAAAGTAACAGGTATGCTATTATTGAAACTTAGTGTTTAATAATATATTATTAATGTAATTTTTAAGTAGTTATGAAGAAAAAGTTTGTAAAAGTGATGCTCTTCGGGGCGCTGGCGCTTTCTACTATCAGCTACGTAGGATGCAAAGACTACGATGATGATATAGATGGTTTGCAACAGCAGGTCGACGCCAATAAGAGTAAAATTGAAGAGGTGGATGCTGCAATGAAAGCCGGTAAATTTATTGTCAGTTATACTCCTGTAGCAAATGGTTATGAGTTGTCTCTTTCTGACGGTTCTAAATTGACTATCACCAATGGTAAAGATGGAGAGAACGGACAGCCGGGACTAAATGGTGAAACGGTCATTCCTAAATTTAAAGTATCAAGTGACAACTATTGGCAGGTAAGTACTGATGATGGCAAAACCTATGAGTATGTTTTAGATGCAGATGGAAATAAGGTTAATGCTACTGGGAAGAAGGGAGAACAAGGTGAACCTGGCCAGCCTGGCGAACCAGGTCAGGATGCATCAGCTAACGTGTCTATTAATAAAGATGGGTATATCGTTATCGGTGATGTGGTAACAAGCTTGAAAACTGATACTCAAGTTCCTTCTATCGTTATAAATGAAGTGGATGGTTTGTACGTTATCACTCTTGACGGTAAAGAATATAAAATGTTGGCAGAAGGTTCTGCTTATAATGGGTTGCAAAGCATTATTTACAGAAGACAGGCAGCTGATGATCGGGAGGATTTTGTAAGATCAATTGGTTTGATGTCATCCGATGATCCTGACGCGGAATTATTGGCAACCAGTGCTTCAGTTGCTACTTTCAAGGTATGGCCTACTACGTTGGATCTGGGTAAAGCTGTATTTGCATTTACCGATACATACAAAACCAGAGCACTTGTTCCTACATTGAAATATGTAGAAGGTAGTGCAAGATGGGTGGATAACCGACAAGGTATCTTGAGTGTAAATATGATTCCCGAAAACATTGAAGTTGATAAACCTTACGCTTCTTCTTTGGATGTAACAATTAACGGTTATACAACAGCCTCTGATTACTTCAACTTCAAAGCTGAAAAATGGACTCCGGCTGATTTGAGTTTTGTGCATACAAAAGATGCAGTTAAAGTTCCTACTGATATTTTGGCTGATGCAACTACCGAATCCGATTTTTCATCTTATGTTGAATATACATTTGTTTATAACAAATCTTATAATCTGAATGATTCTGTAGCATTGGGACATGATGTGGAAGAGAATTTCATTTCAATGGCTGATTTAGGATTTAGTGGTATCACTGTTGAATTCAAACAAACAGCCGATAAGGCAAAAGGTATCTTTGAAATTAAAGACGGTGTTATTACAGCTAAATCTAGTGAGCAAGCTTCTGCTATCAATGAATTATGCTATGTGACAGCAACTTATAAGAATGAAAAAGGTACGAAAATCATTTCTTATGACTTTGCAGTGAAAGCTGTTCGCGAGCAGCAAGTGGCTCCGGCGTTGGTTGATATTGATGTAGAAACGAAAGATGCAGCTGCAGCTGATAAGTTAGCTAAATTGCAGTATAGCACAAGTGAACAAACTATTGACTTGAATGTGCGTGCATTCTTGAATTCACTGGGTGGACGTGACTATATGTCTGACAATGAAAACGTAACTCCTGTTAAATATGGTTTGTATTACTTGACTAATGAAGATGGTAAGACTTATGCTAACAAGGTTAATGCATATATTGAATTTACACCAGGTACAAGCACAGATTTGGATAATCTTAAATTGATATTCCCTGCCGGAACTGTTATCAATGGAGATCAGCAGTTGTATTCATTTGAAACATGGCCAGGTGGTGGAAACGCAAAATATGAAATTACAAATTCTGAAGAATATGCATGGCGTAAATCTACAACAACTCATCGCGTTAACGGCTCTAACAAACAGTATACTTTGAAATTGAAGGATCTTGTTAAGTGTGAACGTAAAGTGATCATCAAGCAAAATAGTGCATTTGTTGTGAATGGTAAGACAACTATTACCGGTGTATGGACTGAAGCTGATAAGTCATTCAGTATGACAGCTGATTTGACAGTTCTTTATGCTGCATATAATACAGATAACAGTACTTCTAGTGAAGTTATTGAATATTATCTGGCTCCGCAAGCAAAACAGTCTGATGCTGTTAAAGCTGTTTATAATCAGATAAGCATTGCTAATAATGTTATTACTGTGACTCCGGCTGTAGATGTGAAGACTTTAGGTGCCATCAAGATCGGAGCTAAAATACAAGGAACTGATATTGAAGCTACTATTCTTGATATAAATGGAAAAGAAGTGACTTATTGTGAACCTGTATTGCGTTCTCCGCTTGATGCCTTGTCTAACAAGTCTTCTATTGATTGGAATATAGATGGTGATCAGAATAAGACTATCAATGTAGGAACGAAAGCAGAAATCAAGATGTCTGACAAAGATATCAATGTAACTAAGAAGAATGTAGTTATTGAAAATGGAGTGGCAAAAGCTCCTTGGGCTGCAGCTTATGGCATTGATGCTGACGCTATTACTTATGCAATCGATGGATATAGTGCTACTGTAAATGATGGTACCTATACGATTAATCCGTCAACAGGTGTGATTACATGTAACAACACAGCGATTGTTCAGTCATTGGACATCTATGTGAAAGTAACTGTAAATCATAACTGGGGTACAGAAACTATTAATAGGATCACTGTGAAGGCTTCTTTGAAATAGTCCTATTTTAAATAAAAAGAAAGGGTAACTCTTTTCCTCTGTGTAGAGTTACCCTTTTATTGATAATATAATTGTCCGATATGGTGGTATCGGATATTATTTGTCGAATTATTCATCTTTGTGAAAAGATGGATATATTATTTCCCACTAAGGATTTTTGACATCCTTAAATTTATTAGATGAAAAAAGGTAAAGACTGCACTTGTGAAAGACCGGTCTGATAATAAACCTTTATTTCGAAGGGCGTTCCAATTTTCCCTTATTTCCCAGGAACGCCCTTTTTTATTTCCTAAGAGTTATTCTGGGACCTTCAAATTGGAAGTTGTAATAGACTATTACAGACGTGGATTTTATAATGCCTTTTTCTTAAATTCATATCTTTGAGACGGAGCTTGCGGAATTTGCATAAAGAGCTGGCATCTATCACATCTTTTGTGATACTATGATACCAAAAACATCATAAATCCAATAATGTAAATTGGATTTATGATGTCATTTTTAGAGATAGAAACTTAAAGGGATCTTTTCAGTGCCCTCCGATTTCAAGTCCATCTTTTTTTATGAAACCGTCTGAATAATTATAGTCTTTTGAATGTAACCTTTGACGGATAATTCTTTAGGTGATATAGTCATTTTAGACAATGATAAGCTCAATCCCCATTTCTTCAATCGCTTGAGCCATTGACTGGGAAATGCCGGAGTCTGTAATTATCACATCAATACAGTCTAAACTACAGATTTTACCGAATCCACGTCGCCCGAATTTGGAAGAATCTGCTAGGATAATGGTACGCAATGACGCCTCTATCATTTTCTTGTTTAGGACAGCTTCTTCAATATTAGAGTTTGTGATTCCGTACTCCAGATCGATACCGTCTACTCCTAAAAAGAGTTTTGAACAAGTGATTTGTTCAAAGAATAAAGAAGTGTAGTCGCCAATGACAGAAAAGGAATTCTTGCGTACGATTCCCCCGAGCTGGATTACTTCGATATTATTAATGGTATTTAATAATAAGGAGGTTTTCAGAGAAGCTGTAACTACGGTTAAGTGGTTGATGGGAGTGATATGCTCGGCAAACGTATGTACGGTAGAACCGGAAGCGATAATAATAGAATCGTTTTCTTCTATTAATTTAGCTGCGGCAGTAGCGATTCTTTTCTTTTCTTCTTTCCGAAGCTTTTCTTTTTCGTGCACATCAATATCTGATGTTAATGGGTTGACCGGACTTGCACTTCCATGAGTACGGTAGAGAAGTTTTTTTTCTTCCAGATGTTTTAAATCTTTTCGGATCGTTACAGGAGTAACTTCCAGTTCTTTAGCGATTTCGTTTACTTTGATGAAACCGTTTTTCGCTAAACTTTCAAGAATATACTTATGTCTTTCAGCAATACTTGTCATAATTCCCTGTTTTTATCACAAAGATAAACTAAATATTAATATGTGGCAAATAAAAAGATAAAAAGTTTCATTCTATGATATAGAGCTTCCGTTTTATATATAAAATGGTATTCTAACGAAAAATAATTTGCTTTTTATATTGGATAATATTTCTTTTTGTGTATTTTTGCAGTGCTGATTTATAAATAAAGAAAGAAAACGAAATATTTATAAGGAATGAAACGAAGTGATTTGCTTGAGAGGATGCTCAATTGGGAATGTGAATGTGATATCTTGGTGATCGGTGGTGGAGCTACCGGATTAGGGGCTGCAGTGGACGCAGCCTCCAGGGGGTACAGAGTTATTCTATTGGAACAGCATGATTTTGCTAAGGGTACTTCTTGTCGCAGTACGAAGCTGGTACATGGAGGAGTTCGGTATCTGGCTCAGGGAGATGTCTCTATGGTAGTTGAAGCATTACATGAACGTGGGCGTATGAGGCTCAATGCTCCTCATCTAGTGAAAGATATGCGTTTTATAATAGGCAATTACCGCTGGTGGGAAAAGCCTTTTTATGCGGTGGGGCTGACTTGTTATGATTTACTGGCCGGACGCAAAGCATTGGGACGTTCGTTACCGATGTTAAAACGTTCTGTATTAAAAGAAATACCTTCTTTAAAGCATGAAGGATTGAGAGGTGGAGTGGTATATCATGACGGACAGTTTGATGATTCGCGCATGGCTATAACGCTGGCACTGACTGCTATTGATAAAGGTGGAGTGTGCTTGAATTATATAAAGGTGAATTGTTTGCTGAAAGATACCTCCGGAAAAATAAATGGGGTGCATGCTGTCGATACGCTTGACGGGAAAGAATATCAGATAAAATCGAAAGTAGTAGTGAATGCTACCGGAGTCTTTGTGGACGATGTGATGAAGATGGATGAATGTGATACCCGGAGGAAAGTACGTCCCAGTCAGGGAGTGCATTTGGTAGTTGATAGTAAATTCTTGGGTGGCCACTCGGCACTAATGATACCTAAAACAAAAGATGGACGCGTCCTTTTTGGAGTGCCCTGGCATGGAAAGGTGGTGCTTGGCACAACGGATACCCCTCTGAATGAGGCTTCTTTGGAACCGAGAGCATTGGAAGAAGAGGTTGATTTCATTTTAGATCAGGCCGGGCAGTATCTCGAACGGAAACCGACCCGTGCCGATGTGCTTTCGGTTTTTGCCGGTTTGCGCCCTTTGGCTGCGCCAACGCATGCTGATTCGAAGAAAACGAAAGAGATTTCACGGAATCATAAAATCTATCGTTCGAAATCGGGGCTTTTGACAATTACCGGAGGGAAGTGGACTACTTATCGTGCAATGGCTGAAGATGTCATCAATCAGGCCATCGTAATAGGAGGGTTGTCTCCTGCGGAATGTGTGACGAAGAATTTGAGGGTTCATGGATATACAAAAGAGCAATTTGATGAGAATGACTGGAATTATGTGTATGGCAGCGACGCGGACAAAATACAAAAGATGATAGAAAAAGAGCCTTCTTTTGCTGAAAAGTTGTATGAAGGTTATACTTTTACAGCGGCTCATGTTGTGTGGGCGGCTCGTGAGGAGTTTGCGCAGAATATAGAAGATGTGTTGGCCCGTCGGGTGAGGATGTTATTTCTGGATGCCCGTGCTGCTCTTAAAATAGCTCCGAAAGTGGCATCGGTATTAGCGACGGAACTGGGAAAGGACAAAACTTGGGAGCAGGCGCAGATAGCTGACTTTAGCCGATTGGCAAGAGGGTATATCTTGAATTAAAAGAAAAAAATACTTTAATTGTTGTTTGTAAATAAATGCTTATGAAAAGTTGTATGGTTTTGCGGAGAGGGCTCGTGGCCTCATTGATGTTTCTTCTGTTGGCAGGGATACAGTCTGTGTCGGCGCAGGAAAAACTACATCTGTTAAAGTTTGACGGTGTCACACAATTGAAAGACTTCTTTAAATATGTGGAAAATGGCTCAATCATTGTAAGCGGGCATCGTGGTGGATACGAAGATGGGTATTCGGAAAATTGCATCGAAGGTTTGGAAAATGTGCTGAAGCAAATGCCGGCTTTCTTCGAAATCGATCCTCGTCTGACAAAAGATAGCGTGATTGTATTGATGCATGACGCTACTTTGGATCGTACAACAACAGGAACGGGAAAAGTTTGCGATCATACCTGGAAAGAGTTGCAGAAGCTTCGTTTGAAAGACCATTCGGGAAAAGTGACCAACTGCAAGATTCCTACTTTGGAAGAAGTAATCAAATGGAGCAGAGGTAAAACGATTATAAACCTTGATAAGAAAGATGTGCCGATGGCTATGATTGCGGCTTTGATCAAAAAGCACAAGGCGGAGGGACATGTGATGCTGACTGTGCATACCGGTGCTCAAGCCAGATATTATTATGACCGTTTTCCGACGATTATGATGTCCGCTTTCGCCCGTAATATGAAAGAATTTGAGGACTTGTCGATATCAGGTGTGCCATGGGAAAATATGATCGCTTATGTAGGGCATAGTATGACACCCGAAAATAAGAAAATCGTTGAAATGCTGCATGCTCGTGGCGTGCGTTGTATGATTAGCGTGGCGCCTACGCACGACAAGTTGCCTTTGAAAGAAGAACGGGCTTTAAAATATAAAGAAGAGATAGATAAGAAACCGGATATTATAGAATCTGATATACCGACAGAAGTATGGACAGTTTTGCAATCTCGATAGATTGTTGCCCTGATATGGTGCAACGTCTGTTTACTATCGTAAAGGAAAATCCGGTTAGTGAACTAACAATTAATACTGTGAAAATGTCAAAAGTGGAACAAGCATTGAAAGCTGCGAATGAGACACGTGCTCTTCGCGTAGGAAATGGAATATTAAATGAAGTAGCCGGACTGTTTAAGGAACAGTTTGCAGGAAGAAAGGCTGTAGTGGTAGCTGACGTAATTACCTATCGTGTTGCTGGCGAAAGAGTAGAGAAAGAGTTGCGTAATGCGAATATAGAATTATTACCATCTTTTATTTTTACTGATTCCGACCTGTATGCGGAATATTCGTATGTTGACCGGCTGGTTGAATCGTTGAAAGTGCATGACGCTATTCCGGTAGCTGTCGGCTCCGGTACGATTAATGATTTAACGAAGTTAGCTTCTCATCTTGTCGGAAGAAGATATATGTGTGTGGCTACTGCCGCTTCCATGGATGGATATACTGCATTCGGCGCTTCCATTACTGCAAATGGCGCTAAACAGACTTTTAGCTGTCCGGCACCGCAAGCTGTATTGGCTGATATTGAAATAATAAAGAAAGCTCCCAGGGCGATGACGGCATCAGGATATGCTGACTTGTTTGCAAAAGTGACGGCTGGTGCCGATTGGATTCTGGCCGATTGGATGGGCATAGAAGATATTGATGAAAAGGCGTGGTCGATTGTGCAGGATGGATTGCATGATGCGCTTTCGAATCCTGAAGGTGCGGTGGCTGGAGACGAAAAAGCGGTGTCGCAACTTATTGAAGGATTGATGCTGGGAGGTTTTGCCATGCAATGGTCTAAATCGAGTCGTCCGGCTTCGGGGGCGGAACATCAGTTCAGCCATCTTTGGAATATGGAACATCATTTAAATCAGGGTGAGCATGTTTCTCATGGCTTTCAGGTGAGTATAGGTATGTTGGCTATAACGGCATTTTATGAACAAGTGTTGAACACTCCATTAGAGAAACTGGACGTGGAAGCGTGTTGTGCGGCATGGCCTGAACCGGAAATAGCCGATGAGGTAGCTCTTGATATGTTTGCCGGTACTGATTTTCCTACTATTGGTCTACAAGAGACGAAAGCGAAATATGTGACACGGGAGCAATTGGCTGTTCAATTGCGGCAGTTGAAAGAATACTGGCCTGAAATTCGTGAACGTTTGTCCAAGCAGTTGATTCCTTACAAAGAAGTGAAACAATCCCTGCGGCAGGTAGGCGCTCCTATAGAACCGGAACAAATCGGTATTACACGGAAACGCCTGCGTGAAACGTTTGTTCGTGCACAATTTATTCGCCGTCGTTTTACTGTCCTCGATTTAGCTGTACGGACAGGATATATGGAACAGTGGCTGGATGGATTGTTTGGTAAAGGTAAAATATGGGAAATAACAGATTAATCATGACAGGAATGGAACTACAAGGAATGGCGCCCGAAGTGGCAAAGAAATTTAAATACTGGCAGACGCGGACGATAATAGCAAGTATGATAGGCTATGCTCTATTCTATTTTGTTCGTAAAAACTTGAGTATTGCAATGCCTGCCATGCAGGATGATTTGGGAATAACCAAGGGTGACTTGGGATTATTTCTGACCTTACACGGATTGCTGTACGGAGTTTCCAAGTTTGCCAACGGCTTTGTTGGCGACCGGGTGAATGCCCGCTATTTTATGGTGACAGGTTTAGTGCTCTCTGCAGCATGTAATATTTGGTTTGGGTTTAGTTCTGCTGTGGTGATGTTTGGCATCGTGTGGATGTTGAACGGATGGTTTCAGGGAATGGGATTTCCCCCTTGTGCCCGTTTATTGACGCATTGGATACCTCCTACGCAGTTGGCTACAAAGATGTCGGTGTGGAACACCTCACATTCTGTAGGCGCAGGTTTAGTGGTGATTGTTTGTGGATATATTGTCAGTCTCGGATGGCGCTGGTGTTTCTGGTTCCCTTCTATTATAGCCTTGGTTGGTGCGGCCGGTCTGTGGTTTGCTTTGCGCGATACGCCTCGCTCGGTAGGTCTCCCGGAACTGAACTCAAAAACGGGTGTAGAAGAAAAAGAAGATACTTCTGCCGAATTTAAGCAATTTGTGCGTAAGAATGTCTTTGGAAATCCGGCGATTTGGATACTGGCTATTGCCAACTTTTTTGTGTATATCGTGCGCTATGCTGTACTTGACTGGGGACCGACTCTTTTGGGAGAGTGGAAGGGAGTTTCTATTCATCATGCAGGTTGGATGGTGGCAGCCTTTGAAATATCCGGAATTGTAGGTATGCTGGTAGCCGGTTGGGCAACCGATCGTTTCTTTGGCGGACGTGGTCCACGCGTTTGTGTGATTTGCATGGCACTGGCTACGGTGTTTGTTGCTTTATTCTGGGGAATATCCCAACCTCCCATGTGGCTTGCTACGCTTTTATTGGGAGCGGCAGGATTCTGTATTTATGGTCCGCAAGCTTTGGTAGGTATTGCTGCGGCTAATATAGCCACAAAGAAAGCAGCCGCTACGGCAGTCGGATTCACGGGATTGTTCGGATATGCCAGTACGTTGGTCTCCGGTTGGGGATTAGGATTGTTGGCTCAACATTATGGTTGGAATATTGCAGTGGGTGCATTAATCCTGATTGCTATAATGGGAACTTTGATATTTATGGCCGCATGGTCGGCAAAAGCAAATGGGTATGATAATGATTAATGAGGTAGAACATAAATTGAATGCGGAACTTATGGATCGTATTCGTCGGATCAAGCATATTGCTTTGGATATGGACGGAACGATTTATAACGGAAACACGTTATTTCCTTTTACGATTGCTTTCCTGGATAAAATGAAAGAATTGGGAATTGGTTATTCGTTTCTGACGAATAATCCTTCCAAAAGCACGAATGATTATCTTCGACACCTATCCGGCATGGGGATTAAAGCAGTGAAAGATGAATTTTATACATCGGCTCAAGCGACCATAGATTATATACGTGTATATCATCCGGAGTGTAAACGGCTTTTCTTGTTGGGCACTCCCAGCATGATAAAAGAATTTGAGGAAGCCGGATTCGAGTCTACTGATGACAATGCTGATGATGAACCGGATGCAGTGGTTGTCAGTTTTGATATGTCGCTTGTTTACTCGCGCTTATGTCGTGCTGCGTGGTGGATTAATCAGAAGAAGCTCTATATTGCTACTAATCCGGATCGTGTGTGTCCTACGGATAAACCTTTAGTGTTAGTGGATTGTGGCTCTATTTGTTCCAGTTTGGAGTATGCTACGGGGCGGGAACCGGATGTTGTGATTGGAAAACCCGATCCGCGAATGTTGAACGGAATAATGGAACGGCATAACTTGCAGCCTGATCAGGTAGCTATGGTGGGTGATCGTATTTATACCGACATATTAATGGCGCAGAAAGCAAATGCTTTGGGAGTGCTGGTACTTTCCGGCGAAACAACGTATGAGACAGCTATTGCTGTTCATCCTAATCCGGACTTGATTTTACGTGATCTGGCAGCATTCCAGCAAATGATTTTGTTGGCTCATGAAATAGATTAGATTGGTGCATGAAAATGCAATAGTATATTTATTTTTAGTGTTTTTGATAGGTATGATGTTACGGACAGTTCTACTGTCCGTAACATTTTTTTTGTCAGAAATGATCTTGGTTTCTATTGGTGCAGTCATGAGTACATCAATTAAAAACTCCTCCCTGAATCCAATTTGATTGAAACGATATCACTGTATTACCCTATAGTGAATCTTATTCATTCCCGGTGCGGTTTTGAACTAATTGTGCCGAAAATAACCAAAGCCCCAATAAAGTTTGGTTCTCCTCCTTCACATCCTTCACGGATGGTAATCGTCTGTTTGATAGGTGTTTGCTGTGAACAAATAAAGAAAAGTCTTTTCTTCACGCCCTTCACGCCTTCACAATCCCCACAGTTTGCACTTTCATAGCCCGTAACCTTTGCATCGGCATTGTCAATCTTAGCAAATTGAACAGCTTGCATCTAAGAAGCCGACTAGAGTTGTCTACCTAGTCGACTATTGTTGTCTAATCAGCCGACTATAGTCATCCAGGTAGACAACTATAGTCGGCGATTAATAAATAGAAATAAAGTATATGATAAGACGGTAGTTTATCAGTAATAAGAAGGCTGATTTTTAATATTGGTAATGAATAAAATATATTCATAACTGTGCAGAAAGGAATCAAGCAAATGAATCTTGTTAGTGAGTTAAATCATTTACTCTTATAATGGGTTGCGCAATTCAGGCCATAAAATTGCCATCTTTTGAATTGGTATTGAAGCCTGTCTAAATAGTCTTCCCAATTTTTGTGCTCTGGGCTACTCCAGCCTATTTCGGCAACAGCATTGGCACGGGGGTATGCCATGTATTCCACTTGTTCTGGAGTTTTTATGTATTCTGTCCATACATTGGCTTGTACTCCTTTTATATGTTTTGCTTCTTGCTCCGTCAATTCCTTGGGAATCGGGTTATATCCGTATGTCCATTCAAGTGCGCAGATTCGTCCGTTTGCTAAAGGAGATATATCCATACTTGCCTGGTAGTGGTCAAGATATACATAAGTGTTAGGAGTCATGATGACCGGATGCCCTGATTTTGCCGCGGTAATTCCTCCGGCAACACCTCTCCATGACATCAACGCTGCATTAGGGGCTATTCCGCCTTCTAATATTTCATCCCAGCCAATCAGCTTTTTCCCATTCTTATTCAAGAATTTTTCAACTCTTCTGATGACATAGCTCTGAAGTTCATGTTCGTCTTTCAATTTTAGTTCTTTTATTTTCGATTGGCATTTCGGGCAGGACTTCCAACGTGTTTTCGGGCATTCGTCTCCTCCTATATGTACATATTCTCCGGGAAATAACTTGAATACCTCCAGCAGAACATCTTCAATGAAAGGATAGATGTTTTCATTGCCGGCACAAAGTACATCGTCGTAGATTCCCCATCTTGTACCTACCTCATAAGGTCCTCCCGTACATCCTAATTCGGGATAAGTAGCCAGTGCGGCGAGCATGTGTCCCGGGAGATCAACTTCGGGAATGATGGTAATATAACGTTCTTTGGCATACGCCACTATCTCTTTGATTTCTTCTTGTGTATAAAATCCTCCATAGGGCGTCCCGTCGTATTTTCCCGGAATTGTGGCAGAATATCGGTTGATGATTGTTTCTTTGCGCACGGAACCGGTTTCGGTCAGCTTCGGATGCTTCTTGATTTCTATCCTCCATCCTTGATCTTCTGTCAGATGCCAATGAAAGCGGTTCATTTTCTGCATAGACATTAAATCAATGTATTTTTTGATAAAAGAAATAGGATATAAATGTCGGCCTACGTCTAAGTGTAATCCCCGGTATTCAAATTGTGGTATATCTGTAATGTTCGCTGCGGGGATACTCCATTCGTTTGTGTATGCTGTTGTGTTGGAATAGATTTCCGGTGGCAGCAGTTGCAATAAAGACTGTATGGCATAGAAGAATCCGGCTTCTTTGTCTGCCAGCACCTGTATCTGTTCGGGAGAAATATTGATTTTATAGCCTTCATTTCCTAAAGTAGGATCGTTGGCACGGTTGAAAATCAAATAGTTACCGGATAGATTTTTTGTGTTATTCTGTATCTTTAGAGACAATTGTGCTATCCGTGTCAATCTGTCCGTCAGGAATCGTAAAGGCGCTTCGGCATTTTTATCTTTTAGTATAATGCGGGTTTCTTTAGTAAAGATGAATTTGCCTTGCTTCTTTTCGAGAGAGCGTGGGGCAGGGATGATGTTATATATGTTTTGAGATTCTGTTCCTACCATATAATTCATACCACGAAGGCGGAAAGCATACTTCAGTGGTTTTTTCTCTGTATTGAACGCATTTTCGATGCTTGCACACAATGTGTATTGAGGAGATTTGATATCGTCACCATTCAAAAACAAAGTAGTTTGGCTCATTGGAGACAGAGTCATTTCATTTTGTTCCGGTTTTAAATTATCGCATTGAGTTATATGAATGTGATAAGGGATACTGCTTTTGTTGGTGATGTCAACTACCATGCGGGTATTATTATTGATAAGACGGGTGCGTATATCCAAAGAGGAGCTTATTAACTTCTTTAGCCATCTTTCTTCACCGGAAATTGTATCGTTCAATAGTTCTACAAAGCAGTGATCTAACAAAGCATTGCGGAGGTATCCGTCACTTCTTTCACGTGCAAACACTAGAGTTGTTTTGTTTTTATCTTTTATATTATCTAATATTGTTTGACATTTTGACATCGTATATTTGCTGACAGCTACCATTCCTTTGTTTGTTGCATAGCTCGCCAGTTCTTTGTTGTTGATGAAAATACCGTTTAATCCTTTCTTGAAGGCTCCGTCTATTGCATCTTTGCTTTCGACGGGAGAACTCAAATCGCATTTTAACAATACGAAGTCAAATAATTCCGGAGTAGATAAACTTTCTTCTTTGTTTTGTGAAAATGTAGTAAATGTGGTGAAAAGGCAACACATTATACATAATAGTTTCTTGCTCATACAGGAGTCGTTTTTAAAGGGTTATATAGATTTAATACTTAATTAGGCTTTTACTTCGTTTTCTTTAGTAGCTTATTTGAAGCAAAGATAAATATAAAAGGTTGTAAAACGAAACTAATTAAGAGATATTTTCTTTTTTAATTGCTTTTTCTTGTTGTTTGCTTTTGAATGTTATACTTTTGTGTTTCCTTTGTTTCTCTGTTCGCTTTTTTATTATTAATACTAACTCTTGAAATTATGATTCAAAAGAAACTAATTGTAAGTGTGTTTTTTCTCGTTTGCTGCGTTGTTACTGTAATGGGACAGAGTTTGAAATATTATAATGCAGATGATTTTCCGCTTATAGGTAAGATGTCTGACGATACGGAAGGGCGTTATGCCCGTTTACCTCTTTCCTGTAAGGGGAAAAGTGAAAAGTGGGTATGGATATTGGGACAGGATACGCCCGGACTGGCTGTACGCTTTGCGACCAATTCAACAACGATTGCTGCCAAATGGAGGGTGAAAAGAAATAATAATATGTTGCATATGGCCATGGTGGGTGTAAAAGGACTTGATCTTTATGTATTAAAAAGTGGCAAATGGCGTTATGTGCGTTGTGCTCGTCCAAAAGGTAAAGAGAATGAGGGAATAATCATTTCTGATATGAAAAGTGAAATGAATGAATATATGCTTTACCTGCCTCTTTATGATGGTATTGAAACACTTGAAATAGGAATAGAAGAAAAGGCTGTGGTTCGCCAACCCCAAGTGGAATCGCCCGTGACAGAACGCCCTGTTATCTGTTATGGAACAAGTATTACTCAAGGCGGTTGTGCAACGCGTCCGGGGATGGCGTATACAAACATCCTTTCTCGTATGTTAAACAGGGAAGTTGTGAATTTGGGTTTTAGCGGATATGGGCATTTGGAATATGAAATAGCAGAGCTGATGACACATCGAAATCCTTCAGTTATTGTGATGGATTTTATTCCCAATGTTAGTGCTTCCATGTTGAATGAGCGTATTGAACGATTTATGAGTATTATTGAAGATAAAATACCGGGAGTACAGATTTTGTTTATAGAACATGTTCCTTTTCCATTGGCAGAGTTTAATCTGAAAAAAGGGGAGTGGGTTGAAGAAAGTAATGAGGCATTACGAAAAGCATTTCGGGAGTTGGAGAAGAAAGGTTATCAGAATCTTCACTATTTAAAATCGGAACATTTATTGGGCGAGGATGGAGAGAGTACGGTTGATGGCGAGCATTTTACAGATTTAGGATTTGATAGGTTTGCAAAAGGAATTTATCCGGTGGTGAAAAAGCTTATAAGGCATGCGGAAAGATAAGAGGAAAGCCTCTTCGGCTACCGTTAAGGTAGAAGAAGAGGCTTCTTTTTAATAAATCCGGACTGGGGGTATGCCCTATTTATTATAACGAATAGCAAAATAATTCATAGCACTGGTTGCATTACCTTTTACCGAAATTGTAGCTCCCTTATCAATCCAGGAGGCGCCGTTACTGGCTTTGTTGTTCTCGGGCATTAAACGGATGTACACATTCTCTTTGCCTAGCAAAGTTAATGGCAACTCCACATCAATAGCCTTATAACCTGGGCATTGAGATAGCAACGTGTTAGCCCATACTACCATGTCAGGTACGGTATAGGAGGTAATATAATGCCAGTCGGCTTCATTGTCCATATCACCGGTCAATGACCATTCGGCTTTCCAAAAGCGAGGTTTTCCCACTTGGTTACCGACATTATTGCTGACGCTAAGCTGCATGGAGAGATGATTGGTTGTGATGTTTTTGGTCGAGAAGTTTACAATCCAGGCATAACCACGATTGTTCTCTTCATCCCACCAATAGGGGTTCGACCAAGCTAGCCAAGCATTGCCGCTTGTATTGCCTTTTCCGTCGGTGTTGGTATCTTGGTAATTCTTCTGATAGTCTGTTCCATCTTCAAGAATAATACCAAACCCGTTTACATTGCCTCTATTGTCTCCAAAAGGACCTGTTGCGCTATTACCTACAGGACCAAGATATGTGTAATCACTACTTCCATTTCCACGCAAACCGTTACCGATCTGATGTTTGGTATAAGTGTGACGGAAGCGACCTCCATCTCCATAGGTAGAAGGGAAAGAACCATCTTCTTTGATGATGCCATTGGTGTTGATATAACGGAATTCAGTAATCAAGCCTGAAAAACTGTTTTTGAAATCATCTGCCATCTTAAAGTCGGATCTCGACATGTGACGAATCTGATAACGACCGATGTCGCCGGCTTTCTCTTCATCAATCAATCCGTTTGCTGCTTCCAGGTATTCGAAACGGGTGAAAAGCTCATGTACGATAACACCGGACATATTGCCTGAGCCATAAGGCAAACGAGTACCGTCACGGCGATAGAGGCAAGTGGTATTGGTGTAGATATACATACTGTTACCATTGATGTCACGCATCAATGTGGCGTATTTGGCACAACGATGAGCACCACCGGCGTTGGCATAGCCTTCGTTGATCGGAACCAGGCTGCCTTTGCGGACAGGCAGTTCACAATCTTTCAGTGTGACATAAGTATAGATGTCTTCGTCCGTCAGATCTCTCATATATTTTTCTTTTACGGGTAAATCCGACGCAGTACCTTCGGTGGACGACATGACCATAGAAGCTGTTACTCCGGAAATCGTGTAACGTTCGGGATCTTCTTGCAAGATTACCTTGGTTCCTTTTAATAGGATCTGAACTTTGCTGTAACGTGAGAATGTATTGTCGTCCGCTGTGGGAGTTTCAATACAAAATCCGTAACGTCCGTCAAGGCTCTCGATATAAGCGGTCTTCTGTGCGATAGTATAGTCAATTGAATTTTGAGTCGTCTGTATGTTATCGCCTACATTGCCAGAGTTGCGGTCGCTTACTACATATCCGGTAATATAAATATCATCAGTCACCTTCGTACCGTCCGTTTCACCCAAATTGCGAACATCTATAAACGAAACCTCAACGCCCAATTCGTCCTTTGCATTTGCTTGCATTAGGAAAAGTTGTTGTTTGTTTTCGACTTCCCAACCGTCAATGTAAACCAAGTTAACGGTAGCCGTACGTACTGCGCGTTCGTCGGGATTCGGATCGGTCTGGATGACAAGAAAACCATTCTCATAAGTGATATCCCTGACCCAACCATCCTCTTTGTCGGGCACTGTCATAGCAGCTTCGTCACCTGTGTAATCTACACTGATATTGAGATCTTTTATGTCGACATTCATGTCGAGCTCTGCTCTAACTTCGCCTCCATAACCATGTACGGTCATATTAGGCTTAGCTAATTTAAATGTCGGGGTTTTCACGCCTTTCTGTTTCAGGTAGATCGTATCTGAAAGGTTTGCACTAGTGGCAGTCAGGCAGATTTTCGCCATACGCGGGAAGCCGTCGTTAAAATCATACTCTACATGGAGCGTACCGTCTCCCGAAAGATTTCTTTCGGCTACTGCTACCCATTCACCGCTATTATCTTCAAGCGCAATGTTATAATTCTGGTTCGAATAGACTTTAATGGCCAAGTCACCAGCATCAGAAGAGAGCGTATAGGTCTTTCCGTCGGCTCCAAATTCTTCAAAGTTGGCTTCATCTCCATTGTCCAATTCGCAGGCGGACAATGAAAGCATGAAAGCTCCTAAAAAAGTGACCAGTTGTATTGGTCTGTATTTAATAAATTGTTTCATATTAGAGTCATTGTATTTAACTGATAAACACTAATTTTTTTATTTTCATTCCTTTCCCAGTTGGGTAATCGTAGTGCTGGTTGTCACTGTTTTCTGTCCACCATTAATTGTATTGGCTGGGATGGAAATTGCTAAACGCACTTGGGCGCTACGGGGCTCATAAGTAGGATTGGCAGCCAGTTTAATATGAAGTTTTTCGCTATCATAGGACACTTCTTCAATCCAATTTTCTTCGGGGTTGCCGGAGCTATACGTTACGAGATATCCGATGCGGTAGAGGTCGTACTTTAGATTAGTGTCGAGCTCCAAATCGAGTATAGTGGTGGAAGCTGGCGTTTCTACTGTCTGTTCATTGATGATGAGGCGAGCGTCACTTGACGAAATTTCGCCGCTCTGTACCAATGTTATTGTATCACGAAGATGCTCTTCGGTTTCAAAAGCCAGTTGCACTTTACGGTTCACGCCATAGTTGGCAGCGTATGAGAATATGATTTCGCTGTTCTCCTTGCCGGAGAGGCGGTCGATAGAAGCCCAGTCTACTTTCTCCACGAAATGAGCATTCCAGTTCTTCGTGGCATACACTAAGATGTGGGTGGTTCCTGTGCCCGAAGATAAAATCAGATTCTTCTGTGTGAAGGCCAGTGGAAGTTCCCATTCAAAATCTTTTTCACAGCTTGTAAGTATGAAGCTGAATGTCGAGATTATCAGTAGGAGTAGATGATATAAGTATTTTCTTCGTATCATAATTGTAAATTGTTTCATTATTTATAGTAACAGTCCTATCATTTTTCCCAAGTCATATAGACCGGACGATGGTCAGAGTATTTCTTGGTAAAGTCGTCGATGATAAAGTTCCCTCCGGTGAAAGCGGACTTCAAGTCAGGCGAAATATAGATGAAGTCAATACGTGCCCCGAAATTTTTCTCCGAAAAGTTTTTATCGAGACGTGCCGAATCAATAAAACCGAAATCAAGAATACGCTGATGCACCGAGTAGTCGATTTCTCCATTTACGAGATTCTTTAATGCAGGGCGCTTTTCCTCTTCTTTGCGAAGACGGTCGGCCAGGCGTCCGTCGGCATATTTTCCGGCATCGACAGGGGATACGGAATTGAAGTCACCCATGATGAGCCATTTTTCGAATGGTCCATTTTGGCGGATGGTTTCGAGAATGAGATCAATGTCAAGCTGGCGGCTCTCATAACGGTGCGGACTAAGGTGTAGCGAAATAATGTGATAGCCATTTATCGTACCCATTACGAATCCATGCCACATGTTGTTCTCCACCTTCATGATGTTCACGATAGGATATTTAGATGTTATGGCAGTAGGAAATCCTTTCTCTTTCTGCAACACTGCATAAGGGTGCCCATAGGAGGCAGCTAATGCTTCAAGTGATTTTTGCGTAAATTTATTGGCTTCCTGCAGACATACGATGTCGGGATCCTGGTTGCGCATCCATGTAGAGAATATGGTCTTTCCTGCGGTGGTATCGGCACGCATACCATATTCTATGTTGTAAGATATGATTTTCATGGCCTGTTTTCCTCGTTTGTCTTTGGCAAACCCAGGCAAAGCCATCATCAATGCAAATAGTGTTATTCCTAACCAATTTAGTTTCATATGATTTGAATATCTGGATAAATTATTATTGAGGAGTAGTTGAACCGTAGTAAGCATCATAAGCTTTGTTATCGAGCGCATAGCCAGAATAAACGACCTGCGTGTCCGGAATCGGATAGTATTCATGACAAGGACGGATATTCTCCTTTAAACTTGATGAACCGGTGTTTTCATAAGTCTGCGTATACCAGATTCCCCAACGAACCAGGTCGAATTTACGCTGGAACTCACCAATCAGTTCGCGTCCGCGCTCTTTCTGGATTTCATCCATCAATCGTGCCCAGGTGCGGAATTTCGGGTAGTCACCAATGCCTGCACGGTTGCGGGTCATATTCAGATATTTCATAGCAATGTCAGGATCTTGCTCCAGTTGGCAGTAACATTCTGCTTTCATTAACAGTGCGTCGGCATAGCGGAATATCTTATAATTATTTCCGTCGCGGCTGCTGTCAAGATATGGACACCAGAATTTCGGACCCGGCCAGGGAGCAGTGCTTACACTTTTGAAAGCATGGCCGTTGTATTCCCAAGCCATATTATATTGGGCACGTAAGTCACCGCCAATCTTTGTTTGCAGATTCTGGCAGAAATAAGCTGTGGGACGCCAGGGAGTCCAACAAGTAGACTTGTCGCCCAATTCCGGAATTTCCACGCCGTCATATTCGCAGGTACCTGAACGGCGGGTGATAGGCATACAAATGCTGGCAAGGTTGGAGGTATAGTTCAAACCACCGGCTACATAAGAGTGCTGGATTTCAAAGATTGATTCAGGCGTATTCTTGTTACGGAACATTACATCTTCGAGTGGATATTGACCGAGGTCGCCATAAATCTCTTCGAGCTTGGATATTGCGTCAATCGCTGTATCCCACTTCTTGTTCCACATCGCCATTTTGGCAATCAGCATCCATCCTGTGGCAGCACCCGTACGATTGGAGCCCACTTCTGACGAACGTACCTGATCCATCAGAGGAACAATTGCTGATAATTCCTTTATCAGATATTCACGCGTTTCCACAGCTGACATACGGCCCAAGCGTCCTATCTTTTGCTGTGTTTCCACATCTGCCACATGTTCTGTATAAAAAGGCACATCGCCAAAGAATGAAGTCAGTAGGTAGTAATAGAACGCACGCATGATTTTGCCTTCGCCTAATAGAGGAAGTTTCTCATTCTCTTCGAGTGGAGAGTTTTCGATTCCATTGATGGCAGCGTTACAGTACATTACGCCTTTGTAACCATTGTTCCAAACGGTTTCACCGTGGCGGGGCTTTGCGGGGGAGATATCCAGACGGGAATCCAATGTACCCGAATTGATATACATGAGGTCGGTGCAGGCCTCTGTAGCGATGAAGAGTGTATAGTTGTAGGTTCCGTTTAAAGGAATATAGCACGAGTTGAGCGCAGAGAGACATTGTTCCTTCGTCTGATAAAAGTTGTCGGGTGTAGAAAAACTTGACGTATCTTCTTCCAGACTACAGGAAGCTAGCACGAACATTGACAGAAGAGCGGTCAACCAATTTTTTCTTTTCTTCATTATCATAGTTTTCATATTATTGCATTAATTAATATCTGATTTGGGCACTGAACGTAATGGTACGCGGTTTCGGGTATGCACCCAAGTCCATACGTCGTAGGGTAGAATCGCCGCTGGTTGATACGTCAGGGTCGAATCCGTTGTATTTCTTCCAGAGGTAGAGATTCTCACCGTTTACACTTAAAGTCAGATCACGGATACATTTCGTTTTCTTGTAGAGGTTGAATGTGTAGCCGATGGAAATACTCTTCAAGCGCAGGAAGGTTGCGTCATGAATCTGTAAGTCACTGGGTACGTGTGTATCAATACTTCCGGCACGAGGAAGATCGGAGTTCGGGTTACGAACCGGATGCCAAGAGTCGAGCATGTAACGGTATTGGTTGGTAAACGTACTTCCCGACATATAGAGTTCGGCATAGTTGTAAATTTTGCCACCCAGGGAGTAGTTGAAGTAGATGCCCACTTTTAAGTTACCGAAACGGAAAGTGTTCTGCAAACCTCCATAAATCCAAGGATCGGCATTGCCCAGATAAACCAAGTCGTCCTGACTAAGCGTTCCGTCGTGGTTGATATCGTAGTAGCGTACCGAACCGTTTGAGGTGGTAGAAGGAGATGCGTAGGCAAAAGTGGCTTTATTACGGTTCACTTCGTCTTGATTCTTCCATACGCCACCATATTTGAATCCCCATAGGGCGTTCAAGGGGTAGTCTTTTACATAACCGTACATCATATATGAGTTGTTGCCCGGTGCACCATAAGCTTTTACAAAATCTTCCGTACCGATGTCATCCACATTTTGTTCATTGTGGGCAATGGTGAAGGTGGTCGACCATGAGAATTTTGGCTTCTCGATATTACGGCTTTCGATGGTTAGCTCGATTCCCTTGTTTGAGGTTTTGCCAATGTTGGTCAGGCGGGAAGAATAACCGGTCTGTGTCGGTGTCTGTAAGGTTAGCAACAAGTCTCGGGTCTTCGAGATATAGGCTTCGGCAGTCACGAACAAACGGTTGTTCAGGAACGCCAGGTCAATACCAAGATTGTAGAGGTCGGTCTTTTCCCAAGTCAGGTTAGGGCTTGCCAGACGCGAAGGGTAATATGCTGCAGGTTGCGAACCGCCAAAAAGGTAACCGTTTGTGGTACTGGAAAGAGCGGCCAGCGAACGATAGGCGCTAATTGCGTCATTACCGGTACGTCCGGCGCTTAAACGGATTGCCATTTCATTAATCCAGTCGATCCCTTCCATAAATTCTTCTTTAGCGGCATTCCATTTCAAAGCTGCAGAAGGGAAGAATCCCCATTTGTTATTGGCGGCAAAGTTGGAAGCACCATCATAACGACCGGTTACGGTTAAATAGTATCTCTGTTTATAGTTATAGTTGAAACGAGCCAATAGAGACATTTTAGTACGTTTGCTGGTGCTCGATGAAGCCGAGTATGTTTGTTTATCTTGTACGGCGTTCATATTGTTCCATTTCACGTTGTCGTCCATATATCCTTTGCCATTCAGCGAAAAATCATTTGAAGAAAGGCGTTGTCCCGTGAAACCAAGAAGCCCGTCGAATGTGTGTCCCGAATCCAATGCTTTTAAATAAGACAGGGTGTTTTCTGTCAGGAGGTTGTGGTCGTCATACTCGGCGCGATAAGCTTCGCCTCCCTCTCCTTCAACCTTGGCAGGCAAGGTGCTTGGATAGTAGCGGTAAGTGTGACGTTGATACATATAGTAGGTGAACTGACTTTTAAATTTCAAATTCTTAATGGGTTCGATTTCGATGAAACCAGTATGGTTGGTAGAGTGGCGTACCTGATAGTTGGTGTTGAGCAATATGGTAGCCAACGGAGTGTTGATCTTCTGTCCGGAATAGTAGAACGGGTTATAGTCATCCATTGGTTTAATGGTAGGACTCAAATAGATAGCGGAGTTCCACCATCCTGTACCACCGATAGAAGCTAAATTCTCGTCGTTGTGTCGCCAAGTGTAATTGCCGGTATATCCCACTTTCATCCAATTAAAAAGTTGGTGGGTAAGTGAAACACGCCCCGTGATACGTTCCTGACCGCTGCGGCGAATTACCCCCTCGGTGTTGTTGTAGCTCAAAGAAACATAATAAGACGTTTTCTTTGTTCCTCCTGACAAAGAGAGTGCGTAATTCTGATACATGGCTGTACGTCCGATCGTATTTACCCAGTCGGTTCCTTCGCCCAAAGAGAAGGGATCGGAGTAAGGGTATGATGACAGGGGAGTGCCATCAGTAATCTCATCATTACCATCCGCAGTATTAAAGTAAGCATAATCGTTACGGTATTGTGCCAATTCAGATGCATTCATGATGTCGAGCTTCTGTGGAATTTTGGAGAAACCGATATCTGTTTTGAAGCTAATACTCGGTTTGTCTGCATTTGACAGTCCCTTCTTGGTGGTAATGATGATAACACCATTACTACCTTTCGAACCATAGATAGCTGTAGAAGATGCATCCTTCAGTACAGAAATGGATTCGATATCGGCGGTGTTCAAGTCGTTCAGGTCATGAACGGCATCCATAACGCCATCGACCACGATCAGTGGTTCATTAGAGGCCGAGATTGAGCGTGTACCACGGATACGGATAGAAGTAGTGGCACCCGGTTCACCGGTTGTTGACATAATATCCGCGCCGGCAATACGTCCTTGCAAAGCCTGGTCGATAGAAAGTACCGGAGCGTCCTGGATATCTCCCATTTTAACATTCGATACGGAACCGGTCAGGTCGGCCTTCTTAACAGCTCCATAACCGATAACCACGACTTCATCCAAGGCTGTTTTCTTATCTGGTAAGAGTTTTACATTGATCTTTTCGCGTCCCGTCACATTGATTCTTTTCTTTTCATAGCCGATAAAGCTAACCTCCAGGGTGCCATTGGCAGGGACCTGTATCTCATACCACCCGTTAAGGTCGGTCAAGGTGCCGACTTGTGTTGTAGCTTCCCTGATGGTTGCTCCAATCATAGGCAAGCCTTCTTCGTCGAATACCGTACCGGTCACTTTGATTTTTCTATCTGCGTTCTGCGCCACTGCTTCCGGAAGCAACAGGCAACATGCCACCAGCATGAGCAAAGTCTTTCGGAAAGCATTCCGACAGAGCGATGCATTGTATTTATTTACTAATTGTCTCATGTGCTTTTATAGATTAAGCGCTTTCTTAAATAAGTTTATTCATTATAAATGCGGCAAGTTACCGTCACTGGATAGTGATCGGAATAGTTGTCGGTGAAATTGTCCATCAAGATCTGGGCATTGAGCATGTTGCGCATAGCCTCTCCCGATGCATAGATGAAATCGATGCGTGAACCTTTATAAGACCCGTTGGGACCTGTCCATCCTCCGTAGATGGTAGGGCAGCTGCGCACGAAGTTGATATTCATCTCACGAACAGGATCTCTATATCCATTGTCGAGAATGGCTTGATGCACCTGATAATTGAGAGTGCTTCCTGTAGAAAGATCGTTTTTATCAAGTGGGGAGAAAGAATTGAAGTCGCCCATCATCAGCCAGTATTTTTCATCAGGATACTTGCGGATAGTATTGTCGAGATACGTTTGGATCTCTTCCAAACGGTAAGCGTCGCCATTGGCGGCATTTGAACCGGAGGGGGTATACGAGAAAGGATAAAGATGAAGTACCAGAATGTTGATACCTTTGATCTTGACATGAATACCTCCATGCCATACCCCATCCAAAATGCGGCTTACCACTTCAATGGGATATTTGGAAGTGATAGATACGGGATAGCCGCTTTCCTTGCACATTTCGGCATAATTATGTCCCCAACGAGATGATAATGCTGTTAGCTTTTCTTTGGTGAATCCATTGGTTTCTTCAATGGCCATAATGTCGGGGGCCTGTTCGTTGACCCAAGTTACAAAGTTGTTGTAGTCGTTGGCTTTATCCAACTTCATTCCTTCGAGTACGTTGTAACTCAACACTTTTAATGTTTCAGTCGTCACACTGGAACCGCTGTTTAATTCGAGGTCTCCAGTCGGCAGTTCTTCATCATCGCTACAACTGAAGTTGCATACAGCCATTGCCAATGCCATTGCAGCATAAAGTATTTTGCTAAATTTATTCATTGTACGTTATCTATTTATTTGTTATAGCGAATGCTTACATACATTAGTCCACTTGTGCTGTTGTTGTTAATTACAGCTGTGTCATAAGTAGTGGTTGTTCCGGCTTTATTAGCTGAAGGAATCAGGCGCAGATAGACAGTGCTTTTACCCAACAAATCAAGAGGTAACTCTATATTAGTGTTTTTCCATGCATTCAATTGTTCGTAGAGTGTATTTCCCCATTGTACGACGTCAGGAATTGTGTACTCACCAACTTTCGTCCATTCGCCATCTTCGTTCCCATGTTCAGACCATTCTACATTCCAATAGCGGGGTGCGCCGACACTGTAATTCAATGTGGCAAGTTGTAGTGATACGTGTGTGCCGATGATGCCAGAAGTCGAACACTTAATCATCCAGCTATTTGCTTTTCCTGTAGAAGAGTTCCACCAGTTTTTAGCTTGGAAGGCCAAGTTCTTGCTAGCGGATATAATACCTTTTCCGTCAGTTACTCCGTCAATAACTCCCAGATAACCATAATCGGTTGAGGCTGTTGGAGTTACGGCAGTATGCCATAATTCACCATTTCCTTCAGAAGGAAGTACTTTCGTACCTGAAAGCTTAAATGCATTCCATTCAGCAATAATAGTAGAAAAACTATTGTTTTTCGATTGGTCGATTTTAATGTCTTCACGCGAGAGGTGACGCATCTGATAGTGTCCGATATCTCCACCATTCTCGAAACGAGTGTATTCTTCATGTACAATGACGCCTGATATTGTTCCTGAACCTTGTGGCAATATATTGCCATCGCGACGGTAAGGACAATCAATATTTGTCATCAAAAACATACTTTGTCCCTGATTGTCGTGCATTAATAAAGGATAACGGTCAACACGTTTCTGATTGTAAGTGGGACAGTAACCCTCATTGAAAGGTGTAAACGGCCCTTTACGAATAGGAAACTCACAGTTTTTCAATGTTACAAAAGTATACACATCATTATCAGTAAGTTCAGACATTGTGCGTTCTTTCTTTACCAACTTCGTAGCATCACCTTCTTCTTTAGAAATAAAGCTCTTGAAAGTCATGTCTGTCAACGTGTAACGTTGAGGATTATCTTCTTTCTTTAAAGTCAGACCTTTCAACCAGATTTTCACTTTATCGAAGGGAACAAGTTCATTCAGTTCTTTTGTATCAAAAACCAAAGCAAAACCATACTTTCCATCTAAACTCTGCACATAAGTGGTGCGATAAGTAGTACTTAGGTCGATATCTGTTTTAGAAAGCTGCGTATTAGCTGCATTATTAGCACCGGTAGCATCGCAAACGACTATCCCCTCAATAGCCACATCCTCCTCAATTTTTTGAGAACCAGTCGCATCGTTCACTAGTTTGCGAACCTCGGCAAATGAAATGGTTTCGGTTTGCTTGGTACCTCCCATCTCCATCTGACCTATATTAAAATCTGTAGTATGAGCTTTTCCCCAGTCATCAACATACGTAATATGTAGTGTAGCATTACGTTCTCCCACTTCAGGCTCATTGGCAGCAACCTTCACCTGCATTTTATTCATTTCTTTGTTAAATAAAAGCTGTGATACCCACTCTTCGCCTTTGTCATAATCCACAGTCATCGCAATACGAGTACTGTCACTAGCAGGAATATTAGTATTCAAATTCACTTCCAATTCTTTACCTACTGCAGAAACACGGGCTTCTTTGTCTGGAAAAGCGATAGAAGGAGATACACCATATTGATAAATATAGATAGTATCTGCTTTTACTTTATTGGCAAGTTTTACAATCACTTTACCTTTACGAGGAAATTTTTCATTAGCTCGCCAAACTAAATTAAAACTTCCGTCTCCTTCTCCACTCTTACGCTCAATATTGACCCATTGACGGGTTAATGAATCGCGCTCCACCGTCCATGCGCATGTCGCTGTCAAAGGGACTTCACGCCTGCCTGCTTCTGACGAAATATAAATATTGGACGCATCACCAATGGTTACCACTTCCAGTTCTTCATCATCATCACATGAAAAACAGGAAAGTGACAAGGTCACGATACTAAGATATAGAAATATGTTTTTCATTACTTTGTTTTTATTCATCTAATAAATAATAATATACATCGTCCAAGCGATAGACATAGAAATTATCTACAAATACACGATTATTGCCTGTAGTGAGAGTGTAGTCACCACCAATGATTTGAAATTTGGTATTAGCAGTAACAGGGCGTTCAGGAGGACTTACCACATAAAAATTATGGCGTCCTTTATTCCACATTGTAGTAAGTACATCAGGATCAAGAGGGTCATAATAATCCAGATCGATCGTTTTTGTCGTAGTGTGGGTGTCAGCAAATTCGCCTCCATTCAATATGTTGATAACTAATTTATTATTATCTTTTGTCCCATCCTCTTCAGTATAAGCAACCGCATCAAATGAAACAAGCAGTACAGAGTCTCTTACAATGTCAGTAATGTAGGGTGTGATAAGATCAGCACCATGTCCTTGATCGTCACCAAGGCGGATAAAGCCGAATTTACCATAACAATAAGCTTTGTCTTCCTCCTTTGCGATAGTTGACGACCACTGATACTCTTTTTGTGCTTCCGTCCAGTCACCAATCAATTTTTCATTCGTAGTCACATTGGGAGAGGCAGTAGATGAACCATATTTCAGCCATTCAAAATCTTCACCTAGCCGGGTTGTGAATCCCTGGCGAATGTTGATAAACCTGCCGTAGTCGACCTCGGGGGAGGTGATTGAAACGGTAGCGATACGGCGTTTGTAATCTTTGGTTTGTGCTTCCCATGCGAGATGCCATTCGTCTTCACCAGTCGCTTCGTCCCGGCCCACTTTTTCTGCTTTCAACCAATTTTCAATTACTTCTTCTTCCTCCTGTTCGTTGGCAGGAACTTTGCTTTGTACCAAAATTGAATAATTCGTATTAGTCTTAACAAAGATTGAAAGCTGTCCTGCCTTAGGAGGAATATTGAGAGCTTCATCAGGCTTCATCTCTACTTTCTCTCCTGTCTGGTTGTCTACATGACTCACACTAATAAACTCGTTCCTTCCTTCTTCGCTGTCATCGCAACTCCAGTAGGAAGGAAGTAATAAGAATAAGGTTAACAGAGGTAACCATTGCCTCCATCTTACATTTTTGGGCAAATGTTTACACGATAAATTAATTTCCATCATATAAAATATAAATTAATTAAAAATAAAATACTCTTTGTTTTAAATGCAAATAACTATATAATATATTGCTTAATAATGACGGAGGATTTACAGTTCTGTTAAGAGGTTATCTATTAGAACAAAATCGGAATAATTTAGCATGGGTTTCATGCAAAATTCACATCGGTAAAGTGATAAGTGTTTCTTTCTTTTCATAGCGTTTGTAGTTTCTACTTTTATCTTTTGTTATAGGTTGACGCCACAAATATAAACATAAAAAGCATATAAACAAACTTTTTAGAAAGAAAACGAAAGAAAATAAATGTAATGGAAAGAAAAAGAAAGGGGAGGTGCATAAAAAATAACTTTTTTATTGTGATAGTACTGAACATCATCGGTATTACATATTCTTATTTATTACTTGTATTCACCTTCAGGCGAATATAGTTGGGATAGTGGTGAAAGAAGAAATCAGTCAGATTTATTCAATCATCAAAAGCTTGCCGGAAAAAGAAGAAATGTGTTGATGTTAATCAAGTATCATGGTCTGAAGAATAAAGAAGTGGCGGAAATTTTGGGAATCTCCGTTCCATTTATTTTTTGTCAATCTAAGAAGCTGTTTCCTTTTTTTTGTCTTACTTTGCATGTCAAATAGTTATATCCCATTTTTGATATGCGTTACTCTGTCATAATCCCCGTTTATAATCGTCCCGATGAAGTGGATGAATTATTGCAAAGTCTTACCATGCAACACTTTAAGGATTTTGAAGTTGTTGTTGTAGAAGATGGTTCCTCCGTTCCCTGTAAAGGAGTAGTAGACCGGTATGCAGACCGGTTGAATATAAAATACTTTTCTAAGCCTAACTCCGGTCCGGGACAGACCCGTAATTATGGGGCAGAACGTAGCGAAGGGGAATACCTTATTATATTAGATTCTGATGTCATTCTTCCCGAAGGATACTTCGATGCGGTAGAGAAAGAACTTCTCGCTTCTCCTGCCGACGCTTTCGGCGGCCCCGACCGTGCGCACGATTCTTTCACGGATATCCAAAAGGCGATAAACTATTCCATGACTTCTTTCTTTACGACCGGAGGAATCCGTGGCGGGAAAAAGAAGATGGACAAATTCTATCCCCGCAGTTTTAATATGGGAGTTTGCCGGGCAGTGTATGAGGCTTTGGGCGGATTCTCAAAGATGCGTTTTGGAGAGGATATTGACTTCAGTATCCGTATCTTTAAGAACGGTTATACTTGCCGGCTTTTTCCGGATGCCTGGGTGTATCACAAACGGCGCACTGATTTGAAGAAGTTTTTCAAGCAAGTGCATAACTCCGGCATTGCCCGAATTAATCTTTATAAGAAATATCCGGACTCTCTGAAACTGGTGCATTTACTTCCAGCTGTATTTACGTTGGGAGTGGCACTCCTATTATTAGGGACTCCATTCTGTCTTTTCAGTTTTACGCCGTTCATTCTTTATGCATTGCTGGTATGCATGGATTCTACTATTCAGAATAAGAGTCTGGCTATTGGCATTTATTCCATAGCCGCTGCATTTATACAACTTATCGGCTATGGTACAGGTTTTTGGCGTGCATGGTGGCAGCGTTGTGTCAGAGGGAAAGATGAGTTTGAGGCTTTCCAAAAGAATTTCTATAAGTAACCTACTTTTAATTTGTTTACTACCATTCCTATTTTTACTTAAAAGGAATGTTGCATGACACCCGGGTCTTAGCATGCCTGACACCCGGGTGTCGTGCTGCTCAAGACCCGGGTGTTGTTATGTCTGACACCCGGGTGTCGTACAACTTACCTTAGCATAAAAAAAAGAAGAAGACTATAATCAAGTTTTTTTCCATTGCCTCTATCATTAAATAAAATAAGCCTACCTTTACACTTTCAAAACATAGCAAATGGAAAGTAAACACAAACTATCCATCAACCAATGGGCACTGGAGGACCGCCCACGGGAGAAAATGATGGAAAAGGGAGCAGCCGCATTGAGTGATGCCGAACTACTCGCTATATTAATCGGCTCCGGAAATACGGAAGAAAGTGCTGTAGAACTGATGCGACGTCTGCTCCTGTCTTGTGATAACAATCTCAATTCATTGGCAAAATGGGAAGTCTGCGACTATTCCCGTTTTAAAGGTATGGGACCGGCAAAGAGTATCACGGTGATGGCAGCTTTGGAACTTGGAAAGCGGCGGAAACTGCAAAGTACAAAAGAAAGACTTCAAATCACTTGTTCAAAAGACATCTATGACATTTTCCAACCTCTGATGTGTGATCTTGAACAAGAAGAATTCTGGGTCCTTTTGCTGAATCAGGCGACGAAACTTATAGATAAGGTACGTATCAGTACTGGTGGAATAGACGGAACATACACCGATGTACGCACCATCCTTCGGGAAGCATTACTGCAAAGAGCTACCCAAATAGCTGTAGTTCACAATCATCCTTCAGGGAATACCCGTCCTAGCCAACCGGATAAAACATTGACGGAGCATATTCGTAAAGCTGCAGATACAATGAATATTCGGCTGATAGATCATGTCGTCGTTTGCGAAGACGGGTTCTTTAGTTTTACGGATGAGGGATTACTTTAATTTCATTTATACCTTAATATTCCCTTTTACAACAATTTACTGTCTTGATACGTTTTTCATATAAGGTGAAGATGAAGAATAAATGTAATATTCTTTAGGTACAGGATGCGCATTCCGCACCTAATTTTTTATGTTTCGTTTTTTATCTCTATCTTTGCAATACATAATTAAATGGAGACGTTATGGAGAAATTTGAAATAGAAGAAAAGATTGTAGCCATACTGAAAACAGTGTACGATCCGGAGATTCCGGTGAATGTATACGATCTTGGACTGATTTATAAGATAGATGTTTCTGATAATGGGGAAGTTGTGTTGGATATGACATTGACAGCTCCTAATTGTCCGGCTGCTGATTTTATCATGGAGGATATTCGTCAGAAAGTGGAATCAGTGGAAGGTGTCACTGCAGCTACCATTAACTTGGTGTTTGAACCGGAATGGGACAAAGATATGATGAGCGAGGAAGCAAAGCTTGAACTAGGCTTTCTTTAGTTACGAGTGATAACCTCATAATCAATCTCTTATAACTAACAACTCAAAACTCATGAAGAACGTTTATTTCCTTTCCGATGCGCATCTCGGGTCTCGTGCCATAGAACATGGACGCACCCAGGAAAGACGCTTGGTGAACTTCCTCGACAGTATAAAACATAAGGCTTCTGCCATTTATCTGTTAGGAGATATGTTCGACTTCTGGTATGAATTCCGGCTGGTGGTTCCTAAAGGTTATACCCGTTTTTTGGGAAAGCTGTCAGAACTGACAGATATGGGAGTGGAGGTTCATTTCTTCATCGGTAATCACGATATTTGGTGTGGAGATTATCTCACAAAAGAGTGTGGTGTCATTATGCATCGCGAGCCGTTGACTACCGAAATCTATGGGAAAGAATTCTATCTTGCTCATGGTGACGGGTTGGGCGATCCGGATAAGAAGTTTAAATTACTCCGTCAGATGTTTCATAGCAAAACTTTGCAAACGATGTTTTCAGCTATCCATCCCCGTTGGAGTGTAGAGTTAGGTCTGTCATGGGCAAAGCATAGCCGGCAGAAACGGGCGGATGGAAAAGAGCCCGATTACATGGGTGAGAATAAGGAACATTTGGTACTCTATACCAAGGAGTATCTGAAAAGCCATCCTAATATCAATTTCTTTATCTACGGGCATCGGCACATTGAATTGGACTTGATGTTGAGCGCTACTTCCCGCGTACTGATTTTGGGAGACTGGATTAACTTTTTCTCTTATGCTGTGTTCGACGGAGAGAATCTCTTTTTGGAAGAGTATATTGAAGGAGAAACACAAGCTTAATTATTAGTCATCACCAATTATATAGGTTGGATTATAATTTATTTATAGACAATATAGCAGGGATATCCTCAAAATATTAAAATCAAAGGCAGCTAATTCATTGCGATTTAGTTGCCTTTGATTTTATCTTTGAGGGTGTATCAAAACACTTGGAAGTCTAAAAAATAACAGATTGACAGGCTATTTACTTTTGAATTTACTCTCAATCTGTATTAACCAGCGCAATTCCTAGTGAAAACTTATTTTTTCGTTACGATCAACTTCGCTTTCACTCTATTGAAGTACAACTTAATGGTATAAGTACCATCCTCGCTCACTTTAAAATTATTGTCGCTGCCCGCTTCTTCAAACTCTCCTTCTACATCATTGGTGCCGAATGAATGAGTCCATTCGTTATCCGCACGGATCTTCCATGCGTTGTCAGCTTTCAGATCCAACGTGGCGGTTAAGTAATAAGCTCTGTTTCCTGAAGCATCCGATTCAAAAGCTAAAGTCATCGGAGTGTCTGCAGCTGCCTTTCCCCAATCGTTATGTGTACCTGCAATTCCCCATGCATCGGCTGATGCTTTTGTAGAGAGTTCCAAAGTTGTTTTATTAAAAGAGAATTTATAAGAATACTTATCATAACAGGTAATATTACCCGTGCCGGTAGCCAGTGTGATGGAAGCAGGATTCTTTTGAGTGGCATCATCGGTTCCCCAACTCGTGTTCCAAGACGCTTCAGGAGAAATTTTCCAGCCGTCTTTAGCCTGATTGCCAAAGACTACCCATCCCTCGTAAATGCCATCATCATTGGCGGAGAACAGTAGCTGGCATTGCTTGAACGAATCATTCGGATCTCCCCAGCTACAGTAGGCTCCCGGTAGATATACTTTCGGATATTCGGGATCGCCGATGAACGGAGTGATTTGAGCGGACTCTACATTTGAATAGAAAGAATCGGTTGCATCTGAAATAGAAGAGGCGATACGGAATTCGAAATCATAGGGCTCTACGGTGACTTCCATTTCATAAGATTGAAACAGTTTCATTATTTTGCTGTTCAAATCCTGTGTAGTGATGTTATAAGGTCCCTCTTCCGTAGAGGAGTACAATGTTATTGCATTTCCGAAATTCTTTCCTTTCAGGTCCATTTGCAATGAATTGGTAATCTGGGCTGCATATCCTGCCTGGGGATTGGTCCATTTAAATTCTATCGCTGTGGTCTGGGCTTTATTCGCGTCCAATACATAAGTATCGGCAATGCCCGACAATACGGAGGGAGTCGCTTCGCTCTCATTGTAATATACCTTGTCCAGGTCGCTGTCACAAGCACTGAATATCAATAATGATAGGCAAATTGCTGATATATATTTTGCTATTTTCATGTCTATAAGTCATTTTATTATTTATAACCTTCGTTTTGTTCCAGTGATCCGTTTACGCTGATGTCTGAAACAGGAATAGGGAATATATTGTATCTTTCGTTGACACCTACTCCGGTAATTACGCCTCCTTTGGAAGGCCATGTATAAGAAGAACCGGTAAACTTGCCGTAGCGGATCAGGTCCATGCGGCGAACGCCTTCCCAGTAGAGCTCACGCCCTCTTTCGTTCAATATATTCTGGTAATTGTTGGCTTTCAACCATGCCGCATCAATCTTATTGTGCGGTGTGTCACCATAACCACGGTCGCGCAATTTGTTCACATAATCTACCGCAGTATCCATATCTCCGCCTTCGCCGCCGCGTGCCACAGATTCGGCATACATCAGGTAGACGTCTCCCAAACGGAACAAGGGGAAGTCGGTGTCAACCCACAATACGTCTTGTCCCGGTGCTCCTGTACTGGTGAGGTTGCTGTATTTAGGCACGCCCCAGCCTTCGGTATCGAAGTTACCGGTCACTCCGGTGGTTATTTGATAGTTACATTTACCGTTATAGTCGTCAAAGATTCCTCGCTTGTCCAGTATTTCTCCGGGTTTGCGATTCGCGTTATCTGCAAAGTCGAACAATTCTACCAGGTTTTGTGTGCCGCGGAACTGGCTCCAGCCTTCGCGAACACCGCCACCGGCTTCTTTGCGTGAGCCGACTACCAGAGCTGCCATTCCCCAGGATTGAGTTTTTTTGCCATCGAAGATGACCGGATAAATAATCTCTTTCAGTGTTTCGGGATTCTCTCCGTTGTCTGCTTTAAACAAGTCATCGTAGTTTTTAGCCAGCGAATAGTGTGGAATAATACGTTTGCAGGCAGCAATGCAATCCGTGTAGCGGGCTTGTCCTGTATACACTTCGGCATTGAGGTACATACGTGCAAGCAATGCGTCTACAACTGTCTGGTCTGCACGTCCGTATTCGGCACGAGTGGCGGGCAGGTCGGTTCTGATGGTATTCAGTTCGCTTTCAATCCAGTCGAACAATTCGGGGCGCGATAGCTGCGACGGAGTGAGTGAATAATTATTTTCAGTAATGAACGGAGGTTTGGCGTACGCATCCAATAGAATGTAGTATGCTAGTGCACGGTTAAAGCGTGCCTGTGCCGCATAGCTTTTCTGATCGACTTCTACAGGAGCATTGTCGATGTTCTTCATAAACTCGTTGGATAGTGCCACCACAAACATACAACGCTGATAGACTCCTTCAATGATTTCGTTTTTGCTGGTACTCCAGGTCAAATTGTTGATTTCACCTACCCAATCCTTGTTTTCCGCATTTTTAAGTTCATCAGTGGTTTGTTCCTGCATGGTCCACCAGCAACGCAGCAATACGGTGTTGCCGGCATCCAGACCTGCAATGTCGGAGTCATCGCCGCCTTGTCCGGAAAGTGCCCATACGGAATATATTTTGTTTAATCCTTTGGTATAACTTGCGGCATCCGTATATGCTCTTTCCGCTGTTACTACGGTCGAGTCTAATGGTTGTACATCCAAATCGCCCACGCAACCGGTGAAACTGGTGAGGCAAGCCAACATGGAAGCTAGTATATAGTATTTCTTTTTCATGATATTCCGGTTTTAGAAGTTAAGATTGATGCCTAGTGTAAAGATACGTGGGCGAGGCCACATGCTGCCGTCGATGGCTGAAACTTCGGGGTCCAGACCGCTATATTTGGTGATGGTAAACACATTTTGCACCGAAGCGCTGATTCGTCCCGACAGGTGGTTGGTAAACAGTTTTTTGAACGAATACCCCAACGTAATATTATCCATTTTCAAGAAGGAGGCATTTTCGAGGAAATGATCGCTGGCTCCCTGTTCCGTGCTATTGATCCGGGTGAATCCGGTGTTGTAGATTTCTTCGTAGTAGTTTACCAAAAAGCCTTTGGCGCCGAAGTTATCCGCTGTGCTATTGCCTGAAGCAAGAGAGTTGAATACATAGTTGCCGAAGTTGGCACGCAAGTTGAAACCTAAGTCCCAGTTGCGATACGTAAATTCGGAACTCAATCCCATGAATACTTTTGCCATCGGGCTTTTGCCTGTCAGATAACGGTCGGCTTCGGTAATCGTGCCGTTGCCGTCACGGTCTACGAAAGCGTTCTGGATCGGTTTTCCATCCTTGTCATATACCTGTTGGAAGAGATAGAAGGTGTTGGGTTGTTGGTTTATCTGGTGCTTCTGGTTGGTTCCGGCGTCGATACCCTGATATTCGGGATTGTAGGTGGCGGTCAGTTTGGTGATTTTGCTGTCATTCCAGGTCACGTTGTAGCCCAGGTTCCAGGAGAAATCTTTGCTTTGTATCGCCATGGCATTGATATTAAACTCGACACCCTTATTTTTCATTTCACCCACATTGGCTGTAATCTGATTGGTGAAGTTAGTACCCGCAGGCGTGCTGACGGTGTTCAGCAGGTCTTTGGTATGTTTCTGATAGAATTCGATGCTACCGTTGATACGGTTGTTGAGGAAACCATAGTCGATGGCTAAGTTGTAGGTGGCGGTCTGTTCCCACTTCAGGTCGGGGCTGTAACCGTTGGGTTTCAGCAAAGTCGTACCCAGATAAGTATTATTGGGGTTGGTACTGAATGAGTAGGTAGTGAGATACTGGTAGTCGCCAATCTCTTGCTGGCCGGTGACACCGTAGCCTACACGCAGTTTCAGTTTTGATAAAACATCTTTTGTTCCTGCCATGAAAGCTTCGTCGCTCATCGTCCATGCCAGTGCTGCCGAAGGGAACAGACCCCAGCGGTTGTTCGAACTGAAACGGGAAGAACCGTCCCGGCGCAGAGTGGCGGTAAGCAGATAACGCCCCATAAAGTTATAGTTCAGGCGTCCGAAGAAAGATACCAGGAAATTTTCGTAAGGAATACGGCGGTGGTCGTTACGGATGTATCTGCCTTCTCCTTCATCGTAGGTATAGCCTTCCTTCTCTCCTTCGCTACCATCGGTAGGGTTGGAGTAGTTGATGTCATGGTTTGCATAATAGAAATGTTGCCAGGAATATCCCGCCATTACGTCAATATGGCTCTTGATCGGTTCTATCTCTTTGGAATAGTTCAGATAAAAGTCGAGCAGATGGTTGCGGCGCAGATTGTTCCAGGTATTCCCGCTTCCCAGATTTTTGAAATTAGTGTCTTGTGCGCTTTGAATGGAACCGGGCAGTACGAAGTTGCGTCCTGTAGTCTTTGCTACGTCATAACCCACGTTCAGGTTGGCATGCAGGTCTTCCAGTCCATGAATCTTGTAATCCAGTTGGATATTGCCCAAGCTACGGTTGGTTTTTCCGTTGTTATCTCTGTCATACAATAAGGAAAGCGGATTGAAAGTGGCAAGCGACTGAACTGCTCCGGGCACTTCCGACCAGTTCCAGTAGCCGTGATAGTTGCCGCTATCCGTGTATATCGGCTTCGTGGGGTCAAAGAAAGCGGCTGCACCTACTGCCCCCGAATCGGCGAAACGGTTCTTATTGATTGTACCTTTTACATTGATATCTACGCTCAAATGCTCTTTGAAGAACTTGGGACTAAGGTTGACTGCGGCAGTATAACGTTCATAACTAGATGTCTTGAGTGTACCGCGCTCGTTATTGTAACCGACGCTGACACGATAGGGCAGAATGCCTGTCTTGCCGGAGATGGCTATGTTCTGATCGGTGCTCAAACCTGTCTGGTAAATAGCATCCTGCCAGTTGGTAGATTGACCGGGGTATCTGTTTAAGATTTCTTTTACGGCGTCGCCCTGTGTCGTTCCTTCATACTGATTAAGCAGTACTTCGCGGAATTGGTCGGCATTTAGTGTCGGCACGCGTTTGTAAGCGTCTTTAGCTGTGAAACTGCCTGAATAGGAAATCTTCACTTTACCCTGCGAACCTTTCTTTGTAGTGATAATGATGACACCATTCGATGCACGTGAACCGTAAATAGCGGTAGCAGAAGCATCTTTCAATACGGTGAACGTTTCAATGTCATTGGGATTGATGGTGGCAAGCGCATTGGGGGTGCCCGGAGCGGCATCGTTGGAAGTCGGGATACCGTCAATCACAATCAACGGGTCGTTGGACGCATTGAGAGAAGCACCTCCGCGAATACGGATGGTGGAGCCTGCTCCCGGGCTACCGTCGCCGGGGGCAACAAACAGTCCCGGCACTTTACCCTGTATCAATTCTTGTGGTGAAGTAACAGCGCCACGATTCATCTCTTCGGCTTTGATAGCTACCACAGAACCGCTTAAATCGCTCTTTTTCACCGAACCGTAACCAATAACTACAACATCGCTCAACACCTGGCTATCATCTTGCAGTGTCACTGTGACAGACGGGGTAGCTTTTATTTCTACGGGTTTATAGCCGATATAAGAAATAGACAAAATAGAATTTTGAGGAACATTCAGTGTGAAATTACCGTCAAAGTCGGTAATTGTTCCATTGGTAGTGCCTTTTACAACAACGTTGGCACCGATAACGGATTCTCCTGTAGTGTCTTTCACGTGTCCCTTGACGGTGACTTGCTGTGCAAAGGCACCCAATGATAAGAATAACCCTAACAGTAAAGGGAGAATCACTTGAAAGATTCTGGAATTAATTTGCTTCATCCATTCTAAAAATTAAAGTTAACAATATAGTGATATTATCATACCCTTGAAAACATTTCGTAAAAAATACCTATCGAAAACATTCATTCTTTTAAAGGCTATGAGATTATAGCCTTTTTAATCCTTTTACTTCTGCTTTATCTTTTACCTCTTTGATGCTGATTGCATATCCTCCTCCGTTGGCAGCACGCAAAGTCATCTTACTTTTGTTCGTCAGAATACCTTTTTTGATGGTATATGCCTGTGGATTCTCTTTCCAGTCAGCATCTTTGGCGTCTGCATAAACGGTGGCAATATACTGTTTGCCCGGAGTCAGAAAATCGAATGTCAGTTTAGAAGTATGTCCGTTCTCACCGGCTGTGCAACCGATGTACCAGTCATTAGTACCTTTTGCTTTGCGGGCAACGGTGATATATTCTCCCGGTTCTGCTTCCAGATAGTTGCTTTCGTCCCAGTCGATTGCTACGTCTTTGATGAATTGGAAAGCATCCATAAACCGTTCGTAGTTTTCAGGAACATCGGCAGCCATTTGTAACGGACTGTACATCGTCACGTATAAAGCCAGCTGGCGGGCAATAGTAGAACGTACCTGTGAATTATTTGCAGGATTCATTTTGTTACAGTGAGTTTCGAAGATACCCGGAGTATAATCCATCGGACCGCCAATTAATCGTGTGAAAGGCAGGATAGTGGTATGATATACTTTGTTTCCTCCGAATGACTCATATTCCGTACCGCGTGCGGATTCGTTACCGATTAAGTTGGGATAAGTACGGCAAATACCTGTCGGGCGGGTTGCTTCGTGTGCGTTGACCATGATTTTATAATCGGCGGCTTTCTTTACTGCATACAAGTAGTGGTTGTTCATCCATTGACCATAGTGGTGTTCGCCACGAGGAATGATATTGCCTACATAGCCACTCTTTACGGAGTTGTATCCATTGTCTGCCATAAACTGATAAGCCTGATCCATGTGGCGTTCGTAGTTGCGTACAGAAGCGGAAGTCTCATGGTGCATCATCATCTTAATACCTTTACCGGCTGCGTAGCGATGTATTTCCTGTACATCGAAATCAGGATATGGAGTAACGAAGTCGAAAACGTAGTCTTTGCTGTTGCCGAACCAGTCTTCCCATCCTTCATTCCATCCTTCCACTAACACAGCATCGAATCCGTGAGTGGCGGCGAAGTCAATATAACGTTTTACGTTGGCTGTATTGGCAGAATGTTTGCCGTTCGGTTTGGTTTTAGAATAATCCGTTTCACCAAGTTTCACGCTGGTCAGTTCGTCGGTATACGCCCATGAACCTTTTCCGGTAATCATGTCCCACCATACACCGATATATTTTACCGGTTTTATCCATGAAGTATCTTCTAGTTTGCAAGGCTCGTTCAGATTGAGTGTAATACGTGAGGCAAGGATATTGCGGGCATCGTCGCTGACAATCACAGTACGCCATGGAGTATTGCAAGGAGTTTGCATATAACCTTTATCCCCTTGGGCATCCGGAGTTAGCCATGATTCGAATATCATATTCTTATCGTCCAGATTCAAGTTCATACATGAGTAATCAACCAGAGCTGCTTCGTGGAGATTGATGTATAAACCATCGTCGGTTTTCATCATTAATGCGGTTTGTACACCTGTTGGTGAGAATACTGTTTGCGAAGTGTTGGGTGTAACAGCCTGTTTCATCAACCCTCTGATTTCTGACAGGCGGGAAATGGTATAATCATATTCTTGTGTATCATAATCACCCGGAATCCAATAAGCTGTGTGGTCACCTGCCATGGCAAATTGTGAATGCTCATCCTTGATTATAAAGTAGTTCAATGTTTTCTGTTGGGGAAACTCATAGCGGAATCCCAGGCCATCATTGAATAAACGGAAACGTATCAGGATGGAACGGTCGTTTGCCGGTTGGTACAAGGTCACTGCCAGTTCATTATAATGATTGCGGATTTCCTTTTCTTCTCCCCACACCGGTTTCCAGGTTTCGTCAAAAGTAGATGTACGCGCATCTTTCACTTCGAATCCATCAAATAGATTTGTTTTTGAATCGAGTTTGTCCATATCTCTGCGGTCTACCCAATCGAAGTCGGTTTTAGTCGCATTCTCCTTTTTTAGCTCCAATCCCAGTTTACTAGGTTTGATAACAGCTTTTTCTTTGTAACTCAATTCGTACATGGGAGCACCTTCCTTATTTAATTGGAAAGTCATTACCAGATTTCCATCCGGTGAGGTCAGTTTCTGTTGAGCGTTCGTGATGAACGAAATACAGAGTAAGGCAATAATTAATAAATTCTTCTTCATTTTATCTTATGGTATTAAATTGTAAGCTAATCAATTCGAGCTTTCAGGTGTTTTGCATTAGGAATATCGCAAATGTAAAGACTATCCTTGCCGGCTCTGTGAATTAGAATAAAAATACAAGTTTGTATAAATGGCAATATCTTGTTTATTAGATGATTAACGTTTGGTGGCCTCTTCATAAATATAAGTTGTTATGAACTTATTCAGAAGGATAAAATTAAAATTCCGCGGCTTTGAAACGTATATTCTTTGTCTAATTTGACTATTTCTCCTGTCAATACATTATGAGCGGATGAGGCAGGCAGTATTTCCTGATATTCGTTCAGGCTGATGGTTTGTTCCCGGTTGTTTCCATTGAGGAATACCACTACTGATTGATTACCATATTTACGTTCGTACACATAAACTCCTTTGTTGGGAGAGAAATGTTTTAATTTCCCTTTGGCAATGACTTCGTTTCCTTTTCTCCATTGAAGTAATTTTTGGAGGAAAGAGAAAGCCTCATTTTGTTGTGCGGTCCGGTTGGTTGCGTCGAAGCAATTCTGTGTGTCATTCTGCCAGCCTCCGGGAAAATCACAACGGAGTAAGCCATCTCCATTAGCTTTGTCGGCAGCCATCAGTATTTCAGTGCCATAATATATTTGCGGGATTCCTCGGGTAGTCAACAGGAATGTGAGTGCCTGTTTGTAACGGTCTAGGTTTTGTGTGGCTGCTTCCGAACGGTAGAAACGGGAAGTGTCATGATTATCAAGAAAGACTAATAAGTTCATTGGATCAGCATAGACGATGTCCTGTGATAGATAGTCGAAGAGCCGGTAAAGTCCTCCGTTCCAGTCGTTTGTTTCTTCATCGAAAGCACTGTTCATCTGATCCGTCAGTGGGAAATCCATAACCGTACGCAAATGGGAATTTTTGGGAGCGGCTACTTTACTGTCCTTTTGCCAGTAAGAGACAAGCACGTTACTGCCTATCCAAGTTTCTCCTACGATGTTGAAATCGGGATATTCTTCTGTTACAGCTTTACACCAGTTGGACATCATGTCGAAATCCGCATAAGGATGTGTGTCTTGACGAATACCATTGATACCTGCATACTCAATCCACCAGATACTGCTTTGTATCAGATAAGTAGCTACATGACGGTTGCGTTGGTTAAAGTCCGGCATACATTCACTGAACCAGCCGTCTACTACTATTTTCTTTGCATAGTCCGAAGCGTACGGATCTGAAGGAGTAGCCGTCTTGAAAGTGGTCTGTACATAGTTGCCTTTGAAGTTGAACCAATCTTTGGAAGGCATATCTTTGAAGAGGTAATTCTGATCTCCGCAATGGTTGAAAATCATATCCATTACTACTTTCATTCCTTTATCGTGCGCCTGCTCTACCAGACTCCGGAACTCCTCATTGCTTCCGAAACGACGATCTACCTGATAATAGTCGGTAATGGCATACCCATGATAGGAACCTTCCTTCATATCATTTTCCTGAATAGGATTGAGCCATATGCTCGTCACTCCCAAATCGGCAATGTAATCCAGATGATTCTCTATTCCTTTCAAGTCACCGCCATGGCGTGCAAAAGGATCGTTACGGTCTACTTTAGCTTCCAACATTCCGGGAACTATATCATTAGACGCATCACCATTAGCAAAGCGGTCCGGCATGATGAGATAAAGTACGTCACTGGAATTGAAACCTTCCACTTCGGAAGCTGACGCCCTTCTTTGTTTGAGTTCGTAAGGGACTACCGTTTGCTTTTTACCTTGTTTCAAGATGATTTCGAATGTCTGTGGGGCTGCTTCCGAAATATTCATATATAAAAGCAGGTAGTTCGGATTTTCTTGTTTGACAACCTCTTGCAGCATGATGTCTTTGGACGAAATGCTAACTTCTGCAGAGGCTATATGCTCTCCATACAACATGACTTGCAGTTGCGGGTTTTTCATTCCTGCCCACCAGAATGCAGGGGCTACTTTTTTAATTGTAGTTGCGGCGAATAGCGAACTGCAATTTAATAATGATACAAGCAAGATTACGGATAAAAAAAACTTTCTCATGGTAACGTAGATTTTAAATGTTTGCTCGGCGAACCGATGTTGCAAATGTAGAAGGATAGGAGGCTGTATTTGGAAACTAGAATATAAATATAAACGCTTAAAATATTTATTGTATTGTAAATCAGTATGCTAATGGCAAAGAGACGATGAGAAAATACAAATGAAAATTAAAATAGTTATGAATATATATTTCATTTTCATTACTATATTCATTATATTTGTGACATCATTAAAAAGCAACCTATGAGAAATCTGGTCCATTATATTTTGTTTCTTCTTTTAACCTCCTCCGTTTCATTGTCTGCAAAGCAAACAGAATATGGAGCGGCTCTTAAAAGACTGGACGACATTATAAATAAGAAAGAGACTTATCAGCTTCAGAAAGAAAAGCAGATTGATGCCTTGAAAGTCCAGCTTGCTCATTCGGTTGATCCTGCTGACAAATATCGGCTATACGGTTCTTTGTTTGATGCTTATCTTCATTATCAAGCTGATTCCGCACTTCATTATATAAATAATAGGAAGGAGATTCTCCCTCAATTGAATCGTCCGGAATTGGAGAATGAGATTATCATTAACCGGGCAACAGTATTGGGGGTGATGGGAATGTATATTGAGGCAATGGAAGAGCTGGAGAGAATTCATCCGGAGAAATTGGACGAAAGAATGTTACTGTCTTATTATCAGACTTACCGTGCCTGCTATGGTTGGCTTGCCGACTACACCACCAATAAAGAGGAAAAAAAGAAATACCTGAAAAAGACAGATTTGTATCGTGATTCTATTGTCAGCATCATGCCTCCGGAAACAAACAGGACGATTGTTGCGGCCGAAAAATATATAGTCAATGGTAAGGCTGATACGGCTTTAGTTATGTTGAATGACGCATTGAAGGACGTTGTTGACGAACGTCAGAAAGTATATATCTACTATACGCTGTCCGAAGCGTATGGTATGAAGAAAGATACAGAAAAAGAAATATACTACTTGATATTGACGGCGATAGCAGATTTAGAATCATCGGTGAGGGAATACGCCTCTTTGCAGAAGCTGGCACACCTTATGTATGAGCAGGGAGATATTGACCGCGCCTACAAATATTTGAGCTGCTCGATGGAAGATGCTGTAGCTTGTAATGCCCGTCTACGTTTTATTGAGGTCACAGAGTTCTTTCCAATCATTGATAAGGCTTATAAGTTGAAGGAAGAAAAAGAGCGTGTGGTTTCCCGCGCCATGTTAATCAGTGTCAGTTTGTTATCATTATTTCTTCTGGTTGCTGTCTTCTTCCTGTATCGGTGGATGAAAAAGCTGTCTGTGATGCGGCATGATTTGAGTCTGGCTAATGAGCAGATGCAGCTAGTGAACAAAGAGCTGGAACAGACAGGGAAAATAAAAGAGGTATATATCGCCCGTTATCTGGATAGATGCGTCAACTATCTGGATAAACTGGAAACCTACCGGCGTTCATTGGCCAAATTGGCGATGGCATCACGTATCGAGGATTTGTTTAAAGCCATAAAGTCCGAGCAGTTTATCCGGGATGAACGGGATGAGTTCTATAATGAATTTGATAAATCTTTTCTGAAACTATTCCCGAATTTTATTTCTGCTTTTAATGAATTGCTGGTAGAAGAAGCACGGGTTTATCCGAAATCCGATGAGTTATTGACAACAGAGCTTCGGATCTTTGCCCTTATCCGTTTGGGAGTGGTAGACAGTAATAAGATTGCTCATTTTCTCGGTTATTCTTTGGCCACTATCTATAATTATCGTAGCCGGATGCGTAACAAAGCTGCCGGAGACAAGGATCAGTTCGAGCAGAATGTAATGAACCTATAATGTTAGCAATATGTTATTGCTTCGTAATATACGAGCCAATAATGCTTGTGTATAAAGCAAATATCCGCTTTTAGTATTCAATAATCCACTGTGTATCTCTCTTTTTTTTCTACCTTTGTAGGCAACTAATCTAAAAATAAATATACTAGAGAATGAAAAAGTTAATCTACACACTGTTCTTTGTCCTTATCTCCGTTGTAGCCAACGGGCAGGCAAAGTACGTATTCTATTTCATCGGGGATGGAATGGGAGTCAATCAAGTAAATGGTACGGAGATGTATCAGGCGGAAATTCAAAAAGGCCGTATTGGCGTCGAGCCTTTGTTATTCACTCAATTCCCGGTTGCTACTATGGCAACTACTTTCTCGGCTAAAAATTCAGTAACCGACTCTGCGGCTGCAGGTACTGCATTGGCAACAGGAAAGAAAACTTATAATCATGCAATTTCTGTGGGAGAGGACAAGAATGCTATTCAGACTGTAGCAGAAAAGGCAAAGAAAGCTGGTAAGAAAGTTGGTGTAACTACTTCTGTTAGTGTAGATCATGCTACTCCTGCCGCATTCTATGCACATCAACCCGATCGTAATAGGTATTATGAAATAGCTTTGGATTTGCCAAAAGCTAATTTTGATTTTTATGCAGGTGGTGGTTTTCTCAAACCGACTACATCCTTTGACAAGAAAGAAGCTCCCAGCATTTTTCCTATTTTTGAAGAAGCCGGGTATACAGTAGCACGCGGTTATAATGATTATAAAGCAAAGGCCGGAAAAGCAGAGAAGATGATCCTGATTCAGGAAGAAGGAGCCAATCCTTCTTGTTTGCCTTATGCTATCGACCGTAAAGAAGGCGATTTGACTTTAGCGCAGATTACAGAAAGTGCAATTGATTTCCTTACTAAAGACAATAAGAAAGGTTTTTTCTTGATGGTAGAAGGTGGTAAAATAGACTGGGCGTGTCATGCGAATGATGCTGCTACAGTGTTCAACGAAGTGAAGGATATGGATAATGCGATCAAGGTAGCTTATGAGTTTTATAAAAAGCATCCGAAAGAAACCCTTATTGTCGTTACTGCCGACCATGAAACAGGTGGTATCGTGCTGGGTACAGGAAAATATGAGTTGAACTTGAAAGCGTTGCAGCATCAGAAACATTCTGCTGACGGACTTTCACAACGTATCAGCGAATTGAGAAAGTCAAAAGGCAACAAAGTGACTTGGGAAGATATGAAAACATTCCTGGGTGAAGAAATGGGCTTTTGGAAACAATTCCCTATTTCTTGGGAACAGGAAAAGAAATTACGTGATGAGTTTGAAAAATCATTCGTGAAGAATAAAGTCGTATTTGCTGAAAGTATGTACTCTAAGAGTGAACCGATGGCTGCACGTGCTAAGGAAGTGATGGATGAAATAGCTATGGTAGGTTGGGTAAGTGGCGGTCACTCTGCCGGTTATGTGCCTGTATTCGCTATCGGTGCAGGTTCTCAACTGTTTGGAGAAAAGATTGATAACACGGAGATTCCTAAAAGAATTGCGAAAGCAGCAGGATATAAATAAGAATAGAACCGTATGTATATAAAAACAGCCGGAAGTCCAAGGACTCCCGGCTGTTTTTATATATTCTTGTAAATTACGCTTTTACACGTCCTACGTAAGAACCATCGCGAGTGTCGATTTCAATCGTTTCACCTTCGTTGATGAACAACGGAACGCGTACGGTTGCTCCTGATTCTACAGTGGCAGGTTTCAGTGTGTTGGTAGCTGTATCACCTTTCACGCCCGGTTCTGTATAAGTCACCTTCATTTGAACCTTGATCGGCATATCTGCATAAAGAACTGTTTCTGTAGAAGCGTCAGAAACAACTTCCAATACTGCACCTTCGAGCAGGAAATCAACACCGTTAATCAAATCGTGAGCGATAGGGTGTTGGTCGAATGTTTCTTGGTTCATGAAGATATAATCTTCTCCTTCTTTATACAAAAATTGGTATGGACGACGTTCTACGCGTACATCTTCCAACTTTTCACCGATGTTGAAACGGCGTTCGAGAACGTAACCGCTAACTACATCTTTCAGTTTAGTACGCATGAAAGTATTACCTTTACCTGGTTTTACATGCAGGAATTCGATACAGAAATAGAGCTTTCCGTCCATACGGATACAAGTTCCGTTTTTGATGTCTTGAGCATTAATCATACTGCTATTTTCTTAATATATTATTGTTATTTAATTGTTTTCGCAGGAATTCGACTGCAAAAGTAATCTAAATCGGTAAAAAACACAAAAACTTTTGAGCAAAAATGAGTTATCTCTTGGTTAATTTAAAAAAAATGCCTATTTTTGCAGCCCGATTACGTAGAATAATAACATAAAAACAAGATACAGTAATGAAAAGAACATTTCAACCCTCTAACAGAAAGAGAAAGAACAAACACGGTTTCCGTGAGAGAATGGCATCGGCTAATGGTCGTAGAGTATTAGCTGCTCGTCGTGCAAAAGGCAGAAAGAAACTGACTGTTTCTGATGAGTACAACGGACAAAAGTGATAATCACCTGTCATCAGGAAACAAAAAAGGCGGAGAATTTAATCTTCGCCTTTTTTGTTTCCTGATTTTCAAGAGAATAGTGTGTTAAAAAACGATATTGTTTGCTCTTGTTTATGACTTTTTGCTTTTCTTTGTGGAATAGAATAAAACTCGTAAACAAACATATGCGATGGAAGAGCAGATCCGGGACTTGAGAACCCGCATAATTATAATAAGGTTGTTGAAATCTATAGGAGTGGGGATTATAGTTGCAGCAATTCTGGCGATGATAAGCGTTCTTGCATAGTAGATGGGGACATTTTTCATCGCCTACTTTTTAAAAGTTCAACTATTTTGTCGTATCTTTGGCGCATATTAACAGCAATGCGTATGACTATTAAAGAATTCTTTTCTTTTAAAACAAATAAATTTTTCTGGGTGAATATTATCGCCATGATTGTGGTGGTGGTAGTGATGATATTCGGTGTATTGAAATGGCTTGATATACATACTCATCATGGTGAAACTGTTGCCGTTCCCGATGTGAAAGGGATGACGGTGGACGAAGCGGCGAAAATGTTCCGGAATCACGGTTTGGCATATGTGATTTCCGATACCAAATATGTTAAGGATAAAGCAGCAGGTATCATTCTCGAACTGAAGCCGGGAGCTGGCGAGAAAGTGAAAGAAGGCCGTACGGTATACCTGACTGTCAATACATTGGATGTACCTTTACGTGGTATTCCCGATGTGGCGGACAACAGCTCGCTCCGCCAGGCGCAGGCTAAATTGTTGAATGCCGGTTTCAAACTGAATCAGATTCAATTGGTGAATGGTGAGAAAGACTGGGTATACGGCGTGAAGTACCAGGGACGCCAGTTAGCTGCGGGAGAGAAAATCCCTGTGGGATCTTCGTTAACATTGATGGTAGGAGACGGCTCCGGTGATGCGTCGGAAGAAGACTCTGTCGATGTCTCAGTAGATACAGACCAGCCGGTTACGTCAGAATCATCATCAGCTCAGGATGATAGTTGGTTTTAATAGATAATAACAGAAACGGACTTGCATGATAGAGGAAGAACTTCCGGATGAACTGGAGAATGATTTGGATGATATAGAACCTGTCGGTGACGAATCCCAGCTTTACGAACACTTTCGCGTGGTTGTAGATAAGGGACAAGCGATGGTCAGAGTCGACAAATATCTGTTCGAACGTATTGTCAATGCTTCGCGCAACCGCATCCAGAAGGCTGCCGAAGGCGGATTTGTTATGGCCAATGGCAAATCGGTGAAGAGTAGCTACAAAGTGAAACCGCTGGATGTCATTACGGTGATGATGGATCGCCCCCGTTATGAAAACGAAATTATTCCTGAAGATATTCCCCTTACTATTGTTTATGAAGATCCTTATGTAATGGTGGTGAATAAACCGGCAGGACTGGTAGTGCATCCGGGACACGGTAACTATCACGGCACGCTGGTCAATGCGCTGGCCTGGCACATGAAGGATATACCGGATTACGATGCTAATGACCCGCACGTGGGACTTGTTCATCGCATCGATAAAGATACTTCGGGCTTGCTGGTGATTGCCAAGACACCGGATGCCAAAACAAATCTGGGACTCCAATTTTTTAATAAGACTACCAAACGCAGATATCGTGCTTTGGTGTGGGGCGTTGTGGAACAAGATGAAGGAACGATTGTCGGTAATATTGCCCGCAATCCGAAAGACCGGATGCAGATGGCGGTGATGTCTGACCCGACGGTGGGCAAACATGCCGTTACGCACTACCGCGTATTGGAAAGACTGGGCTACGTAACCCTTGTGGAATGTATACTTGAGACAGGGCGTACCCATCAGATTCGTGTCCACATGAAACATATCGGCCATGTATTGTTCAATGATGAACGCTATGGCGGGCATGAGATACTGAAAGGAACTCATTTTAGTAAATACAAACAGTTTGTAAATAATTGCTTTGACACTTGTCCCCGACAGGCTTTGCATGCTATGACGTTGGGGTTTGTGCATCCCGTCACAGGTGAGGAGATGTACTTTACTTCCGAACTTCCGGATGACATGACCCGGCTTATCGAGAAGTGGAGAGGCTATATAAGTAATAGAGAATTAGAATGAAACGCAACATCGCTATCGTAGCAGGAGGAGATACCTCCGAAATCGTAGTTTCCCTGCGTAGTGCACAGGGTATTTATTCCTTTATTGATAAGGAAAAGTATAATTTGTATATCGTGGAGATGGAAGGCCGTCGCTGGGAAGTACAATTGCCGGATGGAAACAAAGTGCCGGTAGATAGAAATGACTTTAGTTTTACGAACGGAACAGAAAAGGTTGTGTTCGACTTTGCTTATATCACCATCCACGGTACGCCCGGTGAAGATGGTCGCCTGCAAGGCTATTTTGATATGATGCGTATACCGTATTCCTGTTGTGGAGTATTGGCGGCTGCCATTACTTATGACAAGTTTACCTGCAATCAATATTTGAAAGCTTTTGGAGTGCGCATTGCCGAATCATTGTTGCTGCGCCAGGGACAATCGATTTCTGACGAAGAGGTAGTGGAAAAGATCGGTCTGCCTTGTTTTATCAAGCCTAGTCTGGGAGGTTCGAGTTTCGGAGTTACGAAAGTAAAGACAAAAGAACAAATACAGCCGGCCATTGTTAAAGCTTTCGGAGAGGCGAAAGAAGTGCTTGTAGAAGCGTTTATGGATGGAACGGAGTTGACTTGCGGTTGTTATAAGACAAAAGAGAAGACAGTTATCTTCCCGCCTACGGAAGTGGTGACGCACAATGAGTTCTTTGATTACGATGCTAAATATAATGGACAAGTAGATGAAATCACTCCTGCGCGTATCTCGGACGAACTGACCAAGCGTGTGCAGATGCTGACTTCGGCTATCTATGATATATTAGGTTGCTCCGGCATTATCCGTGTAGATTATATTGTGACTGCCGGTGAAAAACTGAATCTTCTCGAAGTCAACACAACTCCGGGAATGACTACTACCAGCTTTATCCCCCAGCAAGTGCGTGCAGCCGGACTGGATATAAAGGATGTGATGACTGATATTATTGAAAACAAATTTTAATCACGTGATGGATCTGACAGAGTTTAATGAAATTCGTCCTTACAATGATGAGGAACTTCCTCAAATCTTTGAGGAACTGATTGCTGACCCGGCTTTTCAGAAAGCTGCTATCGGGGCTATACCGAACGTTCCATTTGAACTTCTGGCGCAGAAGATGCGTGCCTGTAAGACTAAACTTGATTTTCAGGAGGCATTTTGCTATGGCATTTTGTGGAAGATAGCGGCAGATCATACCGCCGGACTGACACTGGATCATACCGCCATACCGGATAAAAGTAAAGCTTATACGTATATATCGAATCATAGAGACATTATTCTCGATTCGGGCTTTCTCTCTATTTTGTTGATTGACCAGGGAATGGATACGGTAGAAATAGCGATTGGAGACAATTTGCTGATTTATCCCTGGATTAAGAAATTGGTACGTGTCAATAAATCATTCATTGTGCAGCGGGCATTGACAATGCGGCAGATGTTGGAATCTTCGGCACGTATGTCCCGTTATATGCATTACACCATTTCGGAGAAAAAACAGTCTATTTGGATTGCGCAGCGTGAAGGACGCGCAAAAGATTCGAATGACCGTACACAAGACAGTGTGTTGAAAATGCTGGCAATGGGCGGTGAAGGTGATTTGATAGACCGTTTGATGGAGATGAATATTGCTCCGCTTGCTATTTCATACGAATATGATCCGTGTGATTTTCTGAAAGCGCAGGAGTTTCAGTTGAAGAGAGACATCGAAGGGTATAAGAAGACAACGCAGGACGATTTGATTAATATGCAGACCGGTCTTTTCGGATATAAAGGCAGGGTACATTTTCAAGTTGCCTCTTGTCTGAATGATGATCTGAAAGAGTTGGACCGTTCGTTGCCGAAACCGGATTTGTTTGCCCGTATCTCTGCCTGTATTGACCGCCGCATTCATCGTAACTACCAGATATATCCGGGAAATTATGTGGCGTACGATTGGCTGAATGGCACGACGGAATTTGTGTCCAATTACACGGAAGAAGAGAAACAACAGTTTATGAACTATATTGAACAACAATTGGCAAAGATCAAGATTCCGAATAAGGATGAGGACTTTTTGCGTGAGAAGTTGTTATTAATGTATTCCAATCCGTTAGTTAATTATTTAGCAGCTTGCCGATGAAAAGAAGAAAATTACATGTTATTTGGTTGTGGGGATTGCTTTTCCTGATGACTGCCTGTGGAGATGATGACTATTATTATCCTTCGGTAAAACTGGAATTTGTGACTGTAAAGGCCGGAGATGATGGTCGTATACAAACGCTCATTCCTGATAAGGGAGAGGCTTTGTCTGTGGCGGAAGACCGTACGGGTTCTACTATTGCCGCAAATACTTCCAGACGTGTAATGAGTAACTATGAAGTGCTTTCGGGTGGAAGTGCGGCTACTATATATTCTTTGCAATCGCTCATTGTGCCGGTGCCTAAGCCGGAAGATGATCCGGTGTATAAAGACGGTATAAAGCAAGATCCGGTAGAGGTGGTCAGTATCTGGCTGGGGAGGGATTATCTGAATATGATTCTGAATCTCAAGGTCAGTACAGGCAAAGGACATACTTTCGGCATAGTGGAAGATGTGTCTGAACTTAAAACAAATGGTGTTGTGAATATGTTATTATACCATGATGCGGACAGTGATGAAGAATACTATAATCGGCGTGCTTACATTTCTGTTCCTTTGGCGCAATATATTGATGAGGAGCATCCTGGCCGGACCATAAATATTAAGTTTAAATATTGTACGTACGATAAGGATGGATCTGCGGTAGTATCTGAAAAGTATTGTGATCCCGGGTTTGACTATATTCCTGGGCAGAATTGAATAATAGAGTATATATGTTTAAATTGAATCAATTAATCGTGGGGATATTTTTATTTCTCTCTTCCCTTTTCTCTTGTCAGCAGAAAGGAGATTTTCAATCCATGAATGTAGAGGAATTTGATTCTCTTATTCAGAATGAGGATATACAACGTCTGGATGTCCGTACACTTGCGGAATATTCGGAGGGGCATATCACGAAGACAATCAACATCAATGTGATGGATGATTCTTTTGCTTCAATGGCTGATTCATTATTACAGAAGGATAAACCGGTGGCTGTGTATTGTCGTAGCGGCAAGCGGAGTAAGAAGGCTGCGGCAATTTTAAGTGAGAAGGGCTATAAGGTCTTTGAACTTGATAAAGGATTTAACTCCTGGCAAGAAGCTGGTAAGGAGATAGAACGTTAATAAATAGACTCCGTTGGTCCTCGAGACTTACGGAGTTTTTTTATTTCCAGAACAAGGCATCTATTTCAAATCCAATATTGAAGTTGTGTAGAATATATCTGGTTTTATCTGTAACAGGACTTGGATTTCTGTCTGCTTGCGGAGCATAGTAAGTATAGTTTCCTTTACCAATTCCGGTGTTGTAGTTCAAGAATAATTTAACCCCAAAGTTTTGTCCGGTGGCATGCATCAGATATACGCTGAAATCTATGTTGGGAATTGGATGGATGGTGCAGTGAATAAGCGGATCTGTTGTTTCCTGCCCTTTGTATCGTATTCTTGCCCTGTAACTGCTAGACCATCCTACACCTCCCAGAACGCTACCACCAATATGTAAATCCGGACAGAGGCAGGCGTTGTAATATATACCTCCCGCCAGGCTGGCATAATTCATCGATTCAGCTTCAAAGTTTTCGATATAGGCTTCGGTTTCCGGGTGATAACTGAAGAATCGGTCGCTAGCCACATGGGGGCTGGTTTGTGCCACTGTGAATTTACCTCCAACGCCCCAATGAGAACGGAAGAACCACGCACCGTTGAATGATGCGATGGCACCGCCCATACCTTCTATCTCAATGCCTTCGGGAAGGTGCATTTCACGTTCACCTATATTATATCCCATCTGGAGTCCGAAGAAAGAATAAGAATCGTCCTGACTCACATTCCACGTGCGGGGAGGACGGACAATTCCTTTATTTTTGAATATGAGATCTGCAAGGTAATAGCCTAACTCGGTGGAGACAATGCCGATACCTGCACCTGTCAATACATCCGAGAACCAATGTTTATTATTCATCTGCCTGCTCAATGCTGTTCCTGTTGCCAGCGAATATCCGAGAACGCTATAAAGCGGGCTGCGTGTAGTTCCATACTCTTTATGCAGCATAGTGGCAAACATAAAAGCAGTGGCTGTGTGCCCTGAAGGAAAAGAATTATCAGCACTTTTGTCCGGTCGCTCTTTATGTATGGTGCTTTTTAAAGTGTTGACTGTTAATGCCATGATTCCTGCCGAGAACGCATCAGATGTCAGCATTCGTCCCCACGAACTACGTCCCTCTACTCCGAACGACTTTAGACCTAGCATCACAATGCCCGGTGAATACTGTAAGTAATCATCATAGTGAAAACGAAAGCGGGGAATGTATGAATTACGTATATTTTGAAAAGCCTTGTCTTTGTGATAAGTCAATACTCCGGCAAGAATAAGCGGGGCGCCAATGTGAGTTATTTGATATGCTTTACTGTTCCAAATGTGGTGGTGAAGAGGGGTGTAGGAAGAATCTCTCTCCAGACTGTCTCTGATTTGTCCTTTTAGAGGCATACAAAGTAGGCACGTAAAGAATAAACAGATGAAGAATGACATTTGTTTCATAGCGCCAAAATTAAGGATATTGTTTGATATATAACGCTTTTACTTATTACGATGTTGTTACATTTACCAAATATTTGATGGTGTTTGTGTAGAAAATTACGGTATAAAAAAGCATCATGTAACGAATATTGTCAGAAGACATTCGTTACGTGATGCTGATAGTTATTCTTGTTTCGTTTAGATTATTATTCTAACCCTTCCAATAATTTCTTCAGAACGACAGTTGCCGAGATTTCACGATTGGCGGCTTCCGGAATAACAATGGATTGAGGGCTTTCGATTACATCGTCTGTCACAATCATATTTCTGCGAACCGGAAGACAATGCATGAAATAAGCGTTGTTGGTAACTGCCATCTGGCGGTCGCTGACGGTCCAGTCGCGGTCTTTACTTAATATCTGTCCATAGTTGTCACCGGTGTAAGCTGCCCAGTTTTTCGCATATATGAAATCTGCTCCTTCAAAAGCTTTCATCTGGTCATATTCCACTTTTGCGTTACCTACGAATTGCGGAGCCAGTTCATAACCTTCGGGGTGGGTGATGACAAATTCGTAATCCGTTGCATTCATCCATTCCGCAAAGGAGTTGGGGACGGCCTGCGGCAATGGACGCGGGTGCGGAGCCCAAGTCATGACCACTTTGGGGCGTGCTGTTTTCTTATATTCTTCAATGGTAATCAAGTCGGCGAAACTCTGTAGCGGATGGCGTGTGGCCGCCTCCATCGAAAAGACAGGGCGCCCGGAGTATTGGATGAATTGATTTATAATCGTTTCCTGATAGTCAAAATCGCGGTTTTCGAAACGGGCGAAAGAGCGTACCCCAATGAGATCGCAATAACAGCCCATCACCGGAATGGCTTCTAATATATGTTCCGGTTTATCACCATCCATAATTACGCCGCGTTCGGTTTCCAGTTTCCATGCACCTTGATTGATATCTAGTACCATTACATTCATTCCCAAGTTGATTGCAGCTTTCTGTGTGCTAAGGCGGGTGCGTAAACTGGAGTTGAAGAAGATCATCATTAAAGTCTTGTTTCGTCCCAGTTCTACATATTTGAAGCGGTCTTTTTTAATTTCGAATGCTTCTGCAAGGGCTGATTTTAAATCGCCGATGTCCTGTACGCAAGTAAAATTCTTCATATCATTTATCTTTTAATTCTTAATTTTCAATTAGTTTCGCTTAAAACCTTGTTTGATTTTTAACATAAAGGTATCGTCTCAATTTCTTCTCGTTTGTCCATCTCCTTCGATGACCCATTTGTAAGAAGTGATCTCTTCCAGTCCCATCGGACCGCGTGCATGTAGTTTTTGCGTACTGATTCCGATCTCTGCTCCTAATCCGAATTGTGCTCCGTCGGTGAAGGCAGTAGATACATTGGTGTATACGCAAGCTGCATCCACTATCTTTGTGAACAAAGCTGCACGTTCCTTGTTTTCGGTAACAATACACTCGCTATGTTTGGAACTGTTTTCCTGAATATGTCCTAAGGCATCTTCGAAGCTTTTTACGGTCTTGACAGCCATTTTATAATCCAGAAACTCTGTGCCGAAACTTTCTGCTTTTGCGTGTTCCAGGAGTTCGGCAGGGTAGCGGCCTTCTAATGCTTGATAAGCCTGCGTGTCAGCATAAATAATGACATGGCTGTCTTTCAGTTTCTCGCAAAGCATAGGGAGATCGGTCAGTCTCTTTTCATGTATAATGGTGCAGTCCAGCGCATTACATACGCTAACCCTGCGTGTCTTCGCATTATGGATAATAGCTGCCCCCTTGTTTACATCTCCAAATTCATCAAAGTAAGTGTGACAGATACCTGCCCCTGTTTCAATAACGGGAATTTTTGCATTCTCGCGTACGAAATGGATCAGGCTACTGCTGCCTCTGGGGATAATTAGGTCTACGTAACCCACTGCATTCAGCAATGCTGCCGTAGCCTCTCTGTCAGCCGGAAGTAGTTCTACAATGTGCGGATTGATATTGAATTTCTTCAATACTTCATGAATCACACTGATGATAGCCCGGTTGGAACAATCGGCATCACTTCCTCCTTTCAATATGCAGGCATTTCCACTCTTTAGACAAAGGGAGAAAACATCAAAACTGACATTCGGACGGGCTTCGTAAATAATCCCTATCACTCCGAAAGGAACGCTGACTTTTGTCAATCTCATCCCATTGGGGCGAACACTTTCTTTCAACACTTTACCCAAAGGAGAGGGGAGTGTCGCTACATTGCGTGTATCGGCAGCAATGCCTTTTAAACGTTCTTCCGTCAATTTCAACCGATCGTACTTCGGGTCATTTTTGTCCATCCGTGCGAGGTCTTTTTCATTCTCTGCGAGAATGAAAGGTGTTTCTGCAATTGCTGCGTCAGCTACTGCATTTAAAATCTGATTGATGATGTCATCATTCAGCAAGGCTAATTCCCGACTTGCTACCTGTACGGCAGCGAAGGTCTCGTTTAAATTTGTAGTCATTTGCTCCTTTTTTGCATTAAATGGAAAGATAAACTATGCAAATATAGTGAATGATGTGAATAAAACTTGTTGAAAACAGAAATAAATGTTGCTTTTGTGGTGGTATATCAACAATATATGGGTGTTTTTAATATGGATGTAGCTCACGAATTCTATAATATCCGGATAATTTAAAATCCTGCATTTGTGTTGCAGATGCTTTATCTATGATACATTATACAATCGAAGATAAACGCTTGTCTTCAATCAAGATGCTAATATTCTCTTGATTGAATAATAACTTCATTTTCTTATACAATAATGAACTGTTTTAGCCTATTCTGACAAGGGTTTATTCTCACTGCAGTGAGAAAAAGTTCTCATTGCAATGAGTATTTTTTCTCATTAGTATGAGTATTTTTTCTCATCGTAGTGAGAATGTATGAGAATATGTACTTCCCTGATAATGGTTGACTAATTTATTTCTTATCACTGCTGCGGGCTAACTTGAAAGATTACTAACCCTATCTACAGTTGATCTTATTATTGATTATTCAATGTATAGATAGTCATAATGTACTACCGGTTTCTTTCCATGCTTACCGATTGCTTCTTGTGCCTGCTTGGAGTCGCAGTTCACCTTTCCAACACCCACTTGATTTCCTTGAAAGTCCATGATACGCACAATGTCGTCTTTCTCAAATTCACCTTCAACATGAGTGATTCCGATGGGGAGGATACTGACTGCCTTTTCGGAGTTTAGAACTTCAGTAGCACATTCGTTGATGTGAATTTCTCCTTTGGCAAACCCCTCGCTATGAGCGATCCATTTCTTGACACTGGATACCGGTTCGTTTGAAGGGATAAAGCGTGTACAAAGCGTCTCATTAGGATGCTGAAGCAAATCTACCAGAATGTTATCCCGTTTCCCGTTGGCAATAATCACTGTAATCCCTTCGTCAGCTACTTTGCGGGCAATATTTGTTTTCGTCAACATTCCCCCTCGTCCGAAACTGGACTTCGTTGCCTGGATATAATTGGATAAATCTTTTCCGTGATCGATTTCCCGAATAACAGAAGAACCCGGATCAGCAGGAGAACCATTGTAGATTCCGTCGATGTTACTTAGGATAATGAGGGCTTGTGCATCCATCATAGAAGCAATGAGTCCGGACAATTCATCATTATCAGTGAACATAAGTTCGCTGACGGAAATTGTATCATTCTCGTTGACAATAGGAATGACATTGTTTTCAAGCATTACCGTCATACAGTTTTTCTGATTCAGATAATGGCGACGGGTACCAAAACTTTCTTTCGTGGTTAACACCTGACCAACAGGGATACTATGCTCGCGGAAAAGTTCGTAGTAACGGTTGATGAGCTTAGCCTGACCTACGGCAGAAAACAACTGGCGTTGGTCTACACTATCGAGTTTTTTCTGTGGATGCACTTCACTGCGCCCGGAAGCAACAGCTCCCGAAGAAACCAGAATGATTTCCACCCCAGACTTATGCAATTCCGCTATCTGGTCGACAAGTGCCGACATACGGGTAACATCCAGCGTTCCGTCGCGGCGCGTCAATACATTGCTTCCTACTTTTATTGCGATTCGTGTAAATTCCTGTTTCATTCTTGCTAACGATTTGAAAGCACAAATATAGAGCTTTTTGCCGATATGTTACCAAAACAGGCTAAAAAGAATTATCTTTGCAGTCAGATAGAGAAAAGATAAACAATGAAACATACAAATCCACAAGTAGAGCAGATGACCTCTTTCATCGTAATGGATGTGTTGGAGAGGGCGAACGAATTGCAAAAACAAGGCATTGATATTATTCATCTGGAAGTTGGCGAACCGGATTTTGATGTGCCGGCCTGTGTGGCGGAAGCGGCAAAAGCGGCTTATGATCGTCATCTTACTCATTATACGCATTCTTTGGGCGACCCGGAACTGCGGCGGGAAATTGCCGCTTTTTATCTGCGCGAATATGGGGTAACGGTAGATCCGGATTGTATTGTCGTGACTTCCGGCTCTTCTCCGTCTATTCTTCTTGCATTGATGTTGCTCTGCAATCCGGATAGTGAAGTGATTCTTTCCAATCCGGGGTATGCTTGCTATCGCAATTTTGTGTTGGCTACGCAAGCTAAACCAGTTTTGGTTCCTTTGTCTAAAGAGTATCTGCAATACGACATAGAGGCTATCCGTAAGTGTGTGAATCCGCATACTGCGGCTATCTTTATCAATTCTCCGATGAATCCGACCGGAATGTTGTTGGATGAAAAATTCCTGAAAGAGGTGGCTGCGTTGGGAGTTCCTGTCATTTCAGATGAAATTTATCACGGGCTTGTGTATGAAGGACGTGCGCACAGCATTCTTGAATATACGGATCAGGCTTTTGTCCTGAACGGATTCTCTAAACGTTTTGCGATGACGGGGCTTCGGCTGGGCTATTTGATAGCACCTAAATCTTGTATGAGATCTTTGCAAAAGTTACAGCAAAATCTGTTTATCTGCGCGTCCAGTGTTGCCCAGCAGGCAGGAATTGCCGCATTGCGGCAGGCTGATCCGGATGTGGAACGGATGAAGCAGGTTTATGATGAGCGTCGCCGATATATGATTGCCCGTCTCCGGGAAATGGGTTTTGAAATAAAAGTAGAACCTCAAGGGGCATTTTATATTTTTGCTGACGCACGCAAATTTACTACCGACTCTTATCGTTTTGCATTCGATGTACTCGAACATGCACACGTCGGCATTACTCCCGGGGTGGATTTTGGTACGGGAGGCGAAGGATATGTACGTTTCTCCTATGCAAACTCATTGGAGAATATCCGTGAAGGACTCGACCGCATCAGTCGTTATCTTTCTCGGCCCGGCTCCTGATAAGCGCGGTGGCCGCTTCGTATTGATCCTCGGTGACAAGAACGGATACGGAAGGAGCGATATAGGGTGCCAGTGTACCCATAATCCCATCTTTGATTACGCAACGGATGTCATTGCTTTCTAATAGCCCTTTGATGATCTCGGCTTCCCATGGGGATCCGGAGAATACTTCTATTGCTTTGCTATAATCTTCTTCTTTCATGACCTTACTTATTAGGGGTTATCTACAAATATAACAAAAAAGAGAGAGAAACGGTTACTTTTTTCTTAAATTTTATTCGAGTGTGATGTGTTTTACGCTAATCTGCTGTTTCAGGAAAGTAGAGGCTGATTCTGAAAACTTTTCTTCCGCTTCGGTCGTGTAAAACTGACAGCTTCCATTCTTCGTGCATTTTGCGTCCATTTCGGGATGTCTTTTCAGATAGTCTTTCAGACTTTCCGCAACATACTCGCCTTGCGCAATTACACTGATATGCTCCGGAATATATTGCCGGATTTTGGGCAGAAGTATGGGGAAATGAGTACATCCGAGAATGACGGTATCTATTTGAGGATCCTTCGATAGCAATTGGTCGATGTATTTTCGGATAAAATAGTCTGCTCCTTCGTCCTGTGATTCATTGTTTTCAACTAGTGATACCCACATCGGACATGCTGTGCCGCTGACCTGGATTTCAGGAAACAGCTTGTGTATTTCCAACGGATACGATTCGGATTTGATGGTGCCTGCTGTTGCCAGTACACCGATATGCTGATTTTTGCTAATCTCTCCGACACACTCTACGGTAGGGCGGATGACTCCGAGCACACGGCGAGCCGGATCGATGCCTGGTAAGTCATTCATCTGAATGCTGCGCAAAGCTTTTGCGGAAGCTGTATTGCAAGCTAATATAACCAGATGACATCCCATATCAAATAGTTTGTTGACCGCTTGCCGGGTAAATTCGTATACGACCTCAAAAGAACGTGTTCCGTAGGGAGCACGTGCATTATCTCCCAAATAGATATAATCATATTCCGGTAATACTTCTCTTATCTTGTCTAAGATGGTCAGACCTCCGTAGCCGGAGTCAAATACTCCGATCGGTCCGGGCGTATGGGATAGATGTTGCTTCATGACACACTTGATTTATATACGCAAATGTACGCCAAAAAAAGGGAAAGAGAAAGAAGATGCTCCTTCTTTCTCTTTCCCTTTTGGTATTTCTTTATTCTTGGTCGGTTCTTATTTGATACCAAGATTTGCTTTTACCTTGTTAGTCAAGTTGATGCTCTGTGCTTCGTTTACATAAGGAATCGAAGTTCTTGCCAAGTCGAAGATATAGACTACACCTTCAGCAGCGCCTACAGCTTTGATAGCATTGTCCAATTTCTGATAGATAGGAGCCATAGCATCATTTTGTGCTTTCGCCATCTGTTGTTGGGCATCCTGCTGGAACTGTTCTTGTCTCTGCATCATGTCCTGCAACTCTTTTTGTCTTCTTTCAGCAATGTTCGGGGGAAGAGAATCCTTAGCAATAGCTTGCTGGAATTCCTGATATTTCTTGTTGAATTCTTCCTGTGTTCTTTGAAGTTCGGCAGTAAGTTGTTTTTCCAAAGTCTGAATATCATTTTGGGCTTTGGTGAATTCCGGCATCACAGTGATAATCTCCTGTGCGTTGATATGACCGAATTTCAGGTTCTGTGCAAATACACCCATTGGGAGTGCAAGCAACATTACAAGTGCAATTTTTTTTAGCATAGTTCTATAATTTATTTGAATGATTTTTAGTTATTTCCAGCTGCAAATGTATGAAATTAATTTGAATATCCTAATTTTCTTAGGATTTCATCACTAATATCTATGCGTGGATTTGCAAATATTATGCCTGTTGCAGAGGCTCTGTCGATTACCAAATCATATCCATGTTGCTGTGATATAGCTTTTACAGCTTCATAAATATCGTCCTGAATCGGGGTTATCAACTTGTCTCTCATCTTGGCTAATTCACCTTCCGGACCGAAGTAATTACGCTTCAGCTCGGCTGCTTCTTTTTCCTTCGCTACGATTGCATCTTCTGTCTTTGTTTTTTGTGCGGCAGAAAGAGTGGAAGATTTTGCCTGGTAATCCTGGAACATCTTCTGTGCTTCTTTAGCCAGAGCTTCTACTTCACTTTGGTATTTCTTCGTAGCTTCTTGCATTTGCTCATTAGCGCTTTGAGCTGCCGGAATATTCTTCATGATATATTCCGTATCGATCAGTGCAAATTTCTGTGCATTTGCCGCCATGCTGACAGCAAATAGCATCATGATTAATAGAACAGACTTTCTCATAACGTTTAGTTTTTGATGATACATTAGAATTCTTGTCCTAAGATAAAGTGGAATTGACTTCCTCCGTATTGTTTAGAACCAAATACTTTATCGAAACCGTAACCCCAGTCAATACCCATCATACCAATCATCGGCAGGAAGATACGAACACCGACACCGGCAGAACGTTTCAACTCGAATGGATTGAATTTCTTGATATCGTGCCATGCGTTACCAGCTTCAAGGAAACCTAACACATAAATGTTAGTACTTGTTTCCAGCATCAACGGATATCTTAATTCAATGCCAAGGCGTGCGTAAGCATAACCTTCAGATCCGTATGGAGTTAATGAGCTGTTTTCGTAACCACGCAAAGCAATACTTTCAGTTGCATAAGTTGAATAGCCGGTCATACCGTCACCACCCACGTCGAATGTTCCGAACGGGGATTTCTTGTATTGGTTGTAATGACCTAACAAGCCGAATTCAGTACGTGTCATTAACACCAGACATTTCGGATGTGCAATCGGGTCCATCAGCGGAGTATACGTTTTGCCTTTGAATTTCCATTTGTGGTATTCTATCCATTTATGAAGTTTATTCATGTTGTCCTGGGTAATGCTACCTGTTTCAGGGTTACTATAATATCCCTTATAGTCTTTACCGTCCATTAACGAGTAAGGCGGTGTGAGCTGAACTGACAATGAGAAATCTGAACCTGAACGGGGGAAGATCGGGTTGTCAATAGAGTTACGTGCCAAAGTCAATGAAATGCTAAGGTCATTACATTTACCGTTGGTTACCGGGAAATATTGCCAGTCGCTCAAGTTGTAGCGTTGGTAAGCTAATTCTGCAGAAAGAGTGAAATAGTCATCCGGCCATTTCAGACGTTTACCCCAACCTACGGAAAGTCCCCACATCTTGATAGACTTGTCCGGGTCATAATAGTTTTCGTAGTTGTTATAGTTTCCGTAATTGTACATACCATAACCGCCGTAACCACTATACATACTGTTGTAGTAGTTGTTGAAGTAGCTGGAATTGTAGTAACGGCTACTGATGTCGGTCTGTACAGAGAAGAATGCCGATACAGAGAATGAGTTCGGACGTTTACCGCCAAACCATGGATCGAAGAATGAAATACTGTATGATTGGTAGTATTTAGCATTCGTCTGTCCGCTGATAGTCAACGTCTGTCCGTCACCTTGCGGCAGGATACCACGGTAGTTTTCACCCGGGTGTAACAGGTTGGCTACAGAGAAGTTGGTAAACTTCAAACTCAATTTACCAATGATACCCGTTTGTCCCCAACCGGCAGAGAACTCTACCTGGTCATTAGCTTTCGAGGTCAAAGGCAAACCTATGTCAACAGTTCCGTTCATCGGATCCGGTTGAATATCCGGTTGCAGTTTTTCCGGGTCAAAGTGTCCCATCTGCTGGATTTCACGCAAAGAACGCATCAAGTCTTCTTTACTGAACAGCTGTCCCGGACGAATACGAAGTTCACGGCGAACGACGTTTTCATACAAGCGGTCGTTACCACTGATCTTAATCTTATTGATAGTAGCCTGACGGCCTTCATAGATTCTCATTTCGAGGTCGATAGAGTCACCTACGATATTTACTTCTACCGGATCAAGGTTATAGAAGAGGTAACCGTTATTGTAATATAAGTTACCGATAGCATCATCATCTGTAGAAACACGCTCATTCAACAACTTTTGGTTGTATACATCGCCTTTCTTCATGCGAAGCAGGAAGTTCAACTGTTCCGACGGATAAAGAGTATTACCTACCCATGTCACGTTACGGAGATAATATTTCTGGCCTTCATCTATATCCAGATATACATCTACTGTCTTTTCATCATACTGTGAAATGCTGTCTTTAACGATCATTGCGTCACGATATCCCAGCTCATTATACTTGTCGATGATAAGTTGTTTATCTGCTTCAAAGTTTTCCGGCACGAATTTCTTGGTGCGGAACAAGTTTAGAAGTTTACCTTTCTCATTGGTTTTCTTCATTACTTTTTTCAGCTTGGAAGCCTTGATTGCAGTATTTCCTGCAATAGTGATTTTGTGTACTTTGATTTTCTCTTTTTTGTCTATATCAATGTCCACGATCACCTGATTCTCGCTGGAAGGATCGTCTTTTTGTGCGATGATTACTTCGGCGTTTTTGAATCCCTTGTCATCAAAATAACGTTTAATCAATGTTTTGGCACGGTCTACGGTATTCGGAGTAATCTGCATACCTTTTACCATTCCTAGCTTGGCCTCAAGGTCCGTACGTTCTGACTTTTTCACACCATGATAGCGTACATCTGCAATACGTGGGCGTTGTGTCAGACTGATTTTTAACCAGATTTTGTTGCCTTCTATTTTTTCGGCTGTAATTTGTACATTCGAGAACAAACCATGACGCCAATAACGTTTGATTGCTCCAGTGATTTCGTCACCCGGCACAGTAATTGTTTGTCCTACCGATAGTCCGGATAGTCCAATCAATACATAGTCTTCATAATTCTTCACGCCTTCGACTTTAATATCTGCTATCTCATACTTTTTGGGTGTACCGGAGTATAAGATGACAGGTTTTGAGTCTTCATCAGTGTTAGCATTTTGCGCAACGCCTGTTGTCGCAAAGCAGCACAGGCAGACAAACGTTATGAATATAAAGGAAATACGATAATGCATTTATGTTATAATTTGATGTTTCGAGTTATATTAGCTGATTTGTTCACTGGTTTTGCCGAATCGGCGTTCCCTTTGTTGGTATTCCCAAATGGCTTTGTAGAGTTCTTCTTTGTCGAAGTCCGGCCAAAAGGTATCACAAAAATAAAGCTCCGAATAAGCACATTGCCATAAGAGATAATTGCTTAGCCGGATTTCTCCTCCCGTTCGGATCAGTAAATCCGGGTCGGGCATAAAATTAGTATCCAGATGAGATGAGATACACTCATCGGTTATTTGCTCGGGAGATATTTCTCCCGTTTTTACTTGCGTCGCTATTTGCCGTACCGCTTCTGTTATTTCCCAACGGGATGAGTAACTAAGAGCTAGTACCATATACATTCCACTATTCCTGGATGTGCGTTCTATACATGACGTCAAACTTTTCTGCACTTCAACCGGTAACTTCTTGAAATCACCGATTACGTTGAAGCGAATATTGTTCTTCATCAGTGTCTCTTCTTCAATAGATTCTAGCAATAGATTCATCAAAGCCGCTATCTCGTCTTGCGGCCGATTCCAGTTCTCGGTTGAGAAGGTGTAAAGTGTCAGGTACTTAATCCCCAGCCTGGCAGCATCTTCAGTAATATTCTGTACCGTTTCTGCGCCAGCACGGTGACCGTAAGTACGTTCTTCCCCTCGTTGTTTTGCCCATCGTCCGTTTCCATCCATAATGATAGCTACGTGTTGTGGTATCCGAGTTTTGTCTATTTGTTCTATATAGGACATCTTCTTATTTTAAACGTATACGTTTTTATTTCCCGGCTTTTGCCAAATCAAACCATAGTTGATTAAGACGACCACGCCATACCTCTGATTTATAAGAATAAGTATGGTGGTTCGTAGCTCGTGTACTATCGTCATCTTCTACTTCTTCATCAAAACTAGCATTGCCTGCACTGAAAAGAATATAGATGCTATTATTGCCTTCATTTACTACAGTTGAATAGCTTGCTCTACCCCTGAATTCCGGCTTTTCCGGACTTGGTTTAAAGCCAGACTCACTCCAATCCTGATAAGGTAGATAAAATTTCTTATTTGCCTTTTTCCATGCAATACCTGCTTCAGAAACATAGAATGATTCAAATTCCTCTCCGAAAATATAGAACTTATTGTTATAATATATAATGGAAGGGTTGGTCAATGCAGGACAACTTGTATCTACATTATTGGGCGGTAGCGAAATCCATATCTCTCCCATATATGCCCAAGGTACAATCGTTTCGGTTTCTCCAACAGTTGGTTGCTTTTTATATTTACCAATCAACATGATTCCTTCCTTGTTAGTAGCTGTTGTATAGGTAGTGTAGGAAATATTGCCAATCGGGAAGTCATCCGGTACTTCTTGAAGCTTCTTTTCTGTCTCTGCTATAGATGCGATTTCAGCGGTTGAATCAAATACTCTCTTGCCGTCATCAGTCTTGATATATGTTATTTTATTACTTAGTGGTGCCAGAAGCAAATTGACGTGATTGCCACTAAATAAATCTGACTCTGACCATGTTGTTCCGTCTGTGGACTCATATACCTTTCCATCTTCTGTTGCAGATGTTGCATATAGTTTCTTCTTATATGATAAAATTGAAGAAGGGAGTTTGTCGTCAAATTTAGATTTGCTGTCACTCACAACACTTGAGCTCCAATTCATTGTGTTACCTATTTGTGCACGGTATACAGTGAGGCTACCATTAGAAATAGAATAAGTCAAAATGTCATTCTCTAAAACTACAGTTTTTTGCTCTCCTGTGAGTTTGTCATCATTAATGTTTCCACAGTAATCCCATCTTAACGAATCCGGATCATACTGATGCACATTTACCTTAATGGTATATTCCTTAGTTTGATTAGGAGATATACCTGCTAAGGCTTCTGTCGACCATACCTTTATAGTAAGTGGCTCCCGAAGATCGATAGAATCATTGATGTTTATGACAGAATCGTTACCGCTTTTGTCTTTCATTGTAACGACGCCTGATGCCGTTGTTAATGTTTTGATTAAAATCTTGTCAATGATGGTATCGGCATGAACAGGAAGAGAGTCTTCGTTATAGATTTCACGTGATAATTGGTCAATTGTGAATTTATAACTCCCAAGGCCTGCTGTGTCAAGTGCAAACGCATGTATAGTTGCATCCGGGCTATATTCGATGTTATTATCGTCATCAAGACATGACGTTATAACAAATGACACCATGAAAAAACTCGCAATGAATGATAAAAACTTTATTTTCATTTGAAAGATTGTGTTTATTTACAAGTTGCAAAAATAGAAACATTTTTTCCGATAATGAACATTACAGGTAAGTTTTATATAAAATTATAGATAATAACACTGTTTTTATCGACATAAAACCCCCTGAATAGAACTATCTTAGCTATATTCGACGAACATGATGCCAAATTTGTCTTTCGAAGTGTTCTTCTATCGAATAACTAAAATTATCGTCCATTTGAGGTGCTTTAACACCGGAATGTAACCGGTTGGGGCACTTTTCGATATAGGCTTCATCCCATAGCTCATTATCAATGAATGATTGCAGCAATTGCCTGCCTCCTTCCACCAATAATGATTGTATTTTTCGTTGATACAATGCTTCCATGATCTGTTTCAGTGGGTTATGGTTAAAGTTAATGGTAATATATGTGATGTTCTTTTTTTCTAGCTGTTGTTTTTCAGTAAAGATTAATGTAGGCACGTTACCATCGAAAATATGTAAATCATTTGGAAGAGATAATGTGCGGTCTAATACAATGCGTATCGGGTTATGTCCATACCAGTTGCGTACCGTAAGTGACGGATTATCCAATAAAGCAGTTCGCCTGCCTACCATAATCGCATCCGCCTCCGCTCTTTTTTTATGCACTAGCATGGAAGTAAGAGGAGAGGAGAGGACTACCGGTTTTCCGTCTGTACGTTCTATATCAATAAAGTGATCGGCGGATTCTGCCCATTTCAGTGTGATGAAAGGACGGTGAAGTGTATTAAAAATGATAAAACGACGAATCAGCGATTTACATTCTTCCTCTAATACACCGACTGTCACTTCCCGTCCGGCATCCCGTAATTTCTGGATTCCCCGTCCGGCTACTTCTGAAAAAGGGTCTTGACAACCGATAACAATGCGGGGAATCTGCTTTTCTATAATAAGATCGGCACAAGGAGGCGTTTTTCCATAGTGGGAGCAAGGCTCCAGACTGACATAAATTGTAGAATGTTTCAATAATGACTCATCTTTGACAGAACGGATTGCGTTAACCTCCGCATGCGCCTCGCCGCAGCGAATGTGATAACCTTCACCGATAATACGCCCGTCACATACGATAACAGCCCCTACCATCGGGTTTGGAGGCACATTGCATAACCCATTCTTTGCAAGCTCAATGCAACGCCTCATGTATTTTTCTTCTTCCATTTTGGTGCTCTTCGCCATATTATTCTTACTTTTGCACTTCGAAATTGTGAAAATATGAATCGTATCACCGCTTACATTCGCCAATCTTTGCAGGAAATCTATCCACCGGAAGAGGTAAAAGCCCTTTCGATGCTGATTTGTTGCGACATGTTAGGTTTAGATGCGCTCGATATTTACATGGGCAAAGATATAATTTTATCCGAATGCAAACAGCGTGAATTAGAAAACATTATATTCCGTTTACAGAAAAATGAGCCTATACAGTACATTCGAGGTTTTGCGGAGTTTTGTGGAAGGAATTTTAAGGTTGCTTCCGGCGTACTGATTCCCCGACCGGAGACTGCGGAACTTGTGGAGCTAATAGTGGAGGAGAATCCGAATGCCCGTCGTCTATTAGATATAGGTACGGGAAGCGGATGTATTGCGATCTCTTTGGATAAAAAACTTCCGGATGCAGAAGTAGAAGCTTGGGATATTTCGGAAGAAGCATTGGTTGTTGCCCGTGAAAACAATGACGTCTTGGAAGCCGGGGTGAGATTTCTACAAAGAGATGTTCTGGCCGATGATTGGGAAAAGACACCGTCTTTCGATGTTATTGTCAGCAATCCGCCTTATGTGACCGAAACGGAAAAGAACGAAATGGACGCTAATGTCCTTGATTGGGAACCGGGACTGGCCCTGTTTGTTCCTGACGAGGACCCTTTACGGTTTTATAATCGCATAGCCCGTCTGGGAAGTGAATTACTCTTGCCGGGTGGGAAACTTTATTTTGAAATCAACCAGGCCTATGGCCGGGAAACAGCACACATACTTGAAATGAACCAATATCGTGATGTTCGTGTTATAAGAGACATATTTGGAAAAGATAGAATAGTTACAGCTAACCGATGAGTGCACAATTAACTGATGAAGAGGCTTTAAATCGCGTAGCCTCTTACTGCTCCACTGCCGAGCATTGCCGGGCAGAAATAAATGAGAAGTTACAACGTTGGGGAATAGCCTATGATACCATTGCGCGTATTCTTGACCGACTGGAATCAGAGAAGTTTATCGATGATGAACGTTTCTGCAGAGCTTTTGTGAATGACAAGTTCCGCTTTGCCAAATGGGGAAAAATGAAAATAGCCCAGGAACTTTATATGAAGAAGATCCCATCTGATGTGGCATGGCGTTATTTGAATGAAATTGATGAAGAAGAATACCTTTCTATTCTGCGTGATCTGCTGGCTTCCAAACGGAAAAGTATCCATGCAGCAGACGATTATGAATTGAATGGAAAGCTGATGCGATTCGCTATGAGTCGTGGCTTTGAACTGAAAGATATTAAGCGTTGTATCGACGTTCCTGATGAAGAGGAACAAATTGACTGAAAAAATAAACGGATTCTTCTTTTTATTCTCGTTCAATTTCTGTACTTTTGCGGCAAATAATTAATAGTTAGTTTAGTTATGAAAAACTTAGAGAGACTATTTGCGGAGAAACTGTTGAAGATTAAAGCTATTAAACTTCAACCCGCTAACCCTTTTACATGGGCTTCTGGATGGAAATCCCCCTTTTACTGTGACAACCGTAAAACTCTGTCCTATCCTTCTCTTCGTAATTTTGTGAAGATTGAAATTACACGTCTGATATTGGAACGATTCGGACAGGTGGATGCGATTGCTGGTGTAGCTACAGGCGCTATTCCGCAGGGAGCTTTAGTAGCTGATGCATTGAATCTGCCGTTCGTGTATGTTCGTTCTACCCCCAAAGATCATGGATTGGAAAACCTGATTGAAGGTGAACTTCGTCCGGGTATGAAAGTCGTAGTCGTAGAGGATTTGATTTCTACAGGTGGTAGTAGTTTGAAGGCTGTTGAAGCAATTCGTCGCGATGGTTGCGAAGTAATCGGTATGGTTGCAGCTTATACGTATGGATTCCCGGTAGCAGAAGAGGCATTCAAAAATGCAAAGGTGACTTTGGTAACGTTGACCAATTATGAAGCAGTGCTTGATGTTGCTCTTCGTACAGGTTATATCGAAGAAGAAGACATACAGACATTGAACGAATGGCGTAAAGACCCTGCTCATTGGGATGCTGGAAAATAAGATTCATTTTTTGATCAAACATATTCGGTAAAAAGAACTGTTCGGACAATATTTGGCCGGATTGTTCTTTTTTTGTTTTATACTAATAGAAAATTATGAGTAATTTTGAGAGTAGTGTCAAGGTAATACCTTACAGTCAGGAGCGCGTATATAATAAACTTTCGGATTTAAGTAATCTGGAAGCAGTCAAAGACCGTTTGCCAAAAGATAAGGTGCAGGATTTGAGTTTTGATTCGGACACGTTGAGTTTTAGTGTTTCTCCTATTGGACAATTGACTTTGCAAATTGTAGAGCGCGATCCTTGTAAGTGTATAAAATTGGCAACAACTAACTCTCCTCTTCCTTTTAATATGTGGATTCAATTGGTTGAAACTGCAGAAGAAGAGTGTAAAGTGAAGGTAACTATCGGAATGGACCTTAATCCATTTATGAAAGCAATGGTGCAGAAACCTCTCCAGGAAGGTTTGGAGAAGATGGTTGATATGCTGGCAGTTATTGAATATTAATCTTATTTTTTATGGCACAGAAACTTTGGGAGAAGTCCGTACAGGTAAATAAGGATATCGAACGTTTCACGGTAGGTCGTGATCGTGAGATGGATCTTTATTTGGTCAAGCATGATGTGCTTGGCTCTATGGCTCACATTACGATGCTTGAAAGCATTGGGTTGTTGACGAAAGAAGAACTGGACCAGTTGCTGGTGGAATTGAAGAGTATTTATGCCTCGGCTGAAAAAGGTGAATTTGTGATAGAAGACGGGGTAGAAGATGTACATTCACAGGTAGAACTGATGTTGACCCGCCGTTTGGGTGATATCGGAAAGAAAATACATAGTGGCCGTTCCAGAAATGATCAGGTTCTGTTGGACTTGAAGCTTTTTACCCGTACACAAATAAAAGAGGTTGCCGAAGCGGTAGAGCAACTATTCCATGTCTTGATCCGTCAGAGCGAACGATATAAAAACGTTTTGATGCCGGGATATACACACCTGCAGATTGCAATGCCTTCTTCTTTTGGTTTGTGGTTTGGTGCCTACGCTGAGAGTCTTATGGACGATATGCTGTTTTTACAAGCAGCATTTAAGATGTGCAATCGTAATCCATTAGGTTCGGCAGCCGGATATGGTTCGTCTTTTCCTTTGAACCGTACCATGACGACTGATTTATTAGGCTTTGACTCAATGAATTACAATGTTGTATATGCTCAAATGGGGCGTGGGAAGATGGAGCGCAATGTCGCTTTTGCATTGGCTACGATTGCCGGAACAATCTCCAAATTAGCTTTTGACGCCTGTATGTTTAACAGTCAAAACTTCGGTTTCGTCAAGTTGCCCGATGACTGCACCACAGGGTCCAGCATTATGCCTCATAAAAAAAATCCCGATGTGTTTGAACTGACACGTGCTAAATGCAATAAATTGCAATCGCTTCCCCAACAGATTATGATGATTGCGAACAATCTGCCTTCCGGCTATTTCCGTGATTTGCAGATTATCAAAGAAGTTTTCCTTCCTGCTTTTCAGGAATTGAAAGACTGTTTGCAGATGACAACCTATATCATGAATGAAATAAAGGTAAATGAACATATTCTTGATGATGATAAATACCTTCTTATTTTTAGTGTGGAAGAGGTAAATCGTTTGGCGCGCGAAGGTATGCCTTTCCGTGATGCATATAAAAAGGTAGGCTTGGATATTGAAGCAGGTAAATTTTCGCATACTAAAGAAGTACACCATACTCATGAAGGTAGTATCGGTAACCTTTGTAATGCAGAAATCTCCGCATTGATGCAGCAAGTGATTGATGGATTCAACTTTTGTGGAATGGAGAAAGCGGAGAAAGCACTGCTTGGAAGATAAAATAAACTTTCGGAGGATAGTTTTTTAAACTTTCCTCCGAAAAGATTTGGCAGAAACAAGTAAACTACTTATCTTTGCACCCGTTGAAAAAACGCGGAAATAGCTCAGTTGGTAGAGCATAACCTTGCCAAGGTTAGGGTCGCGAGTTCGAGTCTCGTTTTCCGCTCTTTCTTTGAAAGGATGCTCGAATGGTGGAATGGTAGACACGAAGGACTTAAAATCCTTTGGCCATTGCGGCTGTGCGGGTTCAAGTCCCGCTTCGAGTACGAGTATTCTTTATAAGGCTTTATGAATCATTGATTCATGAAGCTTTTTTTGTTTTTATGGGTGTATAATATACATTTTATTTATTTTCTGGAAAGCTCTATATGATAGCTGCTTGGAAGAAATAAACCAAAAAAGAGTTATAATATTTTTTTATTGTGTTATTAATCTTTTATTTTGCTTTTAGATTATAATTTGATGTTTAATATTATATTGAATCATTCCTTTGACCTAAATATATGTAATATTTGATTTAACCGCTAACACTGAAAAATACTAGAGAGATGGAGAATAATGACAGGCAGATTGAATTAAAGTTTCAGAGGTTTTTCACTGTGAATTTTCCGAAGGTAAAGAACTTTGCTCAAATGCTGCTAAAATCGGAAGCGGATGCAGAAGATGTGGCTCAAGATGTTTTCTGTAAGCTCTGGTTGCAGCCTGAGTTGTGGCTGGATAATGATAAAGAACTAGACAATTATATTTTTATAATGACTAGAAATATAGTTCTGAATATCTTTAAACATCAACAGGTAGAACAGGAATATCAGTCGGAAGTTATAGAGAAGACTCTTCTTTATGAATTAACAGAAAAGGAAGAGATCTTGAATAACGTGTATTATAAGGAGATGTTGATGATTATTCAGCTCACCCTGGAGAAAATGCCGAAGCGTCGGAGGTTGATATTCGAACTTAGTCGTTTCAGGGGATTAAGTCATAAAGAAATAGCTGATAAACTTGATGTTTCCATTCGTACAATAGAGCATCAGGTTTACTTGGCATTGATAGAATTAAAGAAAGTACTTCTCTTTTTTATTTTTTTTCTCCAATATTTTTAAGTAGTGTGTGTATGGTAGTTGTATTTAGTATATAAAGCCAAAAAAGAAAGAAAAAGATTCATGAAAAATTATATTCAGCAACTCGTAGAATTGTTCGGTCATAATAGTTATTCAGCCGGAACACAGAAGAAAGTACAACAGTGGTTGGCTGACGAGGATCATGTTGATGAAAAGAATGAGGCTCTTCGTGAGCTATGGAAACAAGCCGGGGAACAAAGAATTCCTGATGGAATGCAACAATCAATACGCCGGATGCAACAGAATTTGGGAATACAGTCTGAAACTTCTCATAGAAATTATCAGTTGCTTATATGGAGAGCAGCGGCTATTTTCTTGTTAGCAGTCTCATCCGTTTCTATTTATCTAATGTTGGAAAAGGATCGGCCGGAAAAAGATTTAGTTGAATGTTTTATACCGACAGCAGAAATTCGTGAACTTACATTGCCGGATGGTACGCATGTTATGTTAAATTCAAAAAGTACATTATTATACCCGGATCAATTTACAGGAGAAACCAGAAGTGTGTATTTGATTGGCGAAGCTAATTTCAAAGTGAAACCGGACAAGAAACATCCTTTTATTGTAAAAGCGAATGATTATCAAATTACAGCTTTAGGAACCGAGTTTAATGTAAATGCTTACCCCGAAAGTAATGAACTGATTGCCACATTGCTGGAAGGTCGTGTGAAAGTAGAATTTAATAATTTGATGTCGAATGTCATATTGAACCCCAACGAGCAATTGATATATAATAAACAGACCAAACAACATAATTTGCGATTGCCGGAGATTAGTGATGTGACGGCATGGCAACGTGGTGAACTGGTCTTTAGCAATATGCATTTAGAGGATATTTTCACTAATCTCGAACGAAAATTCCCTTATGCTTTTGTATATAGTCTTCATAGTATGAAGAAGAACACATATAGTTTCCGCTTCCGAAATCAGGCAACTATGGAAGAAGTGATGGAAATTATATCACAGGTGGTAGGAGATGTAAATTATGTACTTGAAGGAAATAAATGCTATGTAACTAATAAGAAATAAAACCTGTTGTAAAACCTATTAAAAATAAAATGCTATGTGAAAAAGTATCCGGAAGGAATGCCCGTTCCTTCCGGATGTGAAATCAATTCTCTTCAATATTAGCGCATATTGACGCTATTCTAAATGATCCCAGAATAATAACCAATTAACTAATACTAAAAAGATGCTACAAATTTACGAAAAAATAGCAGAACAAATAGCTCATAAGCGGGTCTTTCTCACTTTTTTAAGTCTATTATTACTTATACAGACCCAAGCTTTTGCTCAAAACGATAGTAAAATTACTATCCAGCAAAAAAACATCTCTGTGATTGATGCCTTGAAAACTGTGGAAAAACAGTCAAAAATGTCGATTAACTATAGTAATTCCGAACTGAAGGGAAAGCAAATTGTAAATCTTAATCTGCAAAATGCATCGTTGCCGACAGCCCTTGATGCAATCTTAAAAGGAACAGGTTTCGCTTATCAGATTCAAGGTAATTACATTATAATTACAGAAAAGAAACCAGTTGCTGTTGTACAGACTATGAAAGACATTAAAGGAAAAGTAACCGATGAAAAAGGGGAACCGTTGATTGGGGTGAATATAGCTGTAGATGGTAGTTCTACTGGTACAATTACTGATCTTGACGGAAACTTCTCCATCAAGGCACCGGATAACTCTCAATTTAAAGTATCTTATATAGGATATGCCACTCAGGTTATCCCAGTTTCAAAAAAAGATTTCTATCAGGTTGTAATGAAACAGGATACAGAGGTTCTGGAAGAGGTTGTGGTGACGGCATTAGGTATCAAACGTGCAGAAAAAGCATTGTCTTATAATGTACAGCAGATTAAGAGTGACGAACTGACTACTGTGAAAGATGCAAACTTTGTGAATTCATTAAATGGTAAGATCGCTGGTGTGACCATAAATAAGAGTGCGAGTGGTGCCGGTGGTGCAACGCGCGTTGTGATGCGTGGGGCAAAATCTATCGAAGGGGATAACAATGCTTTATATGTGGTAGATGGTATTCCTTTGTTCAACACCAATATGGGAAGTACAGACAGTGGTATTATGGGCGAAGGTAAAGCTGGTACAGAAGGCGTTGCGGACTTCAACCCGGAAGACATTGAAAGTATTTCTGTGTTGAGTGGTCCTTCAGCCGCTGCGTTGTATGGTAGTAGTGCGGCAAACGGTGTCATCCTGATAACAACCAAAAAAGGTAAAGAGGGTAAACTATCTATTCAGTTTTCCTCTTCTACTGAGTTTAGCAAAGCGTACATGACTCCGGAATTTCAAAATACATATGGAAACAAGAAAGATATGTATGAAAGTTGGGGAGAGAAACTGCCAACTCCGTCAAGTTACGACCCTAAGCATGATTTCTTCAATACAGGTACGAATTTCATTAATTCACTTACGTTGACTACGGGAACTAAGCAGAATCAGACATTTGCTTCTATTTCATCCACCAATTCCAATGGCATCGTGCCTAATAACACATACGACCGTTTAAACTTCACTATTCGTAACACTTCTACATTTCTGGACGATAAGTTACAACTAGATTTGGGAGCATCGTATGTGAAGCAAAAAGATAAGAATATGGTTTCGCAAGGTCAGTATTGGAATCCGGTGATGGCTGCTTATTTGTTTCCACGTGGTGAGAACTTTGAGGACATAAAGAATTTTGAACGCTACAATGAAAGCCGTAATTTGCCAGTGCAATATTGGCCTGTAGGTGAGTCTACGTATGCTTCTCAAAATCCTTATTGGACAGCTTATCGCAATGTAGCTACCAATGAAAAGAGTCGTTACATGTTTAATGTGGGCTTGACTTATAAAATAACCGATTGGTTGAATGTGGCAGGTCGTTTCAGAATGGATGATACCTATGTGAGTTTTGAACGTAAGATTTACGCTTCTTCCGATCAGAAGTTTGCAGAAGGTACCAAAGGGCACTATGGATATACTAATTATAATGACCGTCAGGAATATGCTGACTTTATGCTGAATATCAACAAACGCATTCAGGATTTCAGTCTTGCTGCCAACCTTGGTTGGAGTTATTCTAATTATTGGGCTTTGGAAAGGGGATACAAGGGTGCATTACTTAAGCTCCCCAATAAATTTACCACGACTAATATTGATACAAAGAATGGACGTATCTCCGAAAAAGGAGGCGGTGACAGTATGCGTAATCATGCCATCTTTGCCAACGTAGAATTGGGTTGGAAAAGCATGCTCTATTTGACTTTGACCGGCCGTAATGAATGGAATTCTCGTTTGGTAAATACCAACGAAGAATCTTTCTTCTATCCTTCTGTAGGACTATCAGCCATTGTTTCTGAAATGGTAAAACTACCTAAAGTTATCTCTTACTTAAAAGTACGTGGTTCTGTCACCGGAGTAGGTGCTCCGATATCTCGTTCGGGTTTGACTCCGGGTACGGTGACTGATCCGCTTGTGGGTGGTCTTTTGAATCCTACCTATATCTATCCTTTCACCGATTTCAAGGCAGAACGTACCAAATCATATGAATTTGGTTTGACTTTGCGTCTGTGGAATAAGTTGAGTGCGGAAGTTACTTATTATCATTCTAATACGGAGAACCAAACATTCTTGGGCGAACTTCCCGAGTATACCGGATACAAGCAAATCTATTTGCAGGCAGGTGATGTAGAGAACCGCGGTTGGGAAGCTTCGTTGGGATATAATGATAAGCTTAAAAACGGATTGTCTTTCTCTTCTACTTTGATTTTCTCACGCAATGTCAACAAAATCAAAGAAATGGTAACTAATTATGAGACAGGTCTGGAGGGAACTTCACCGATTAATATTCCCGAAGTAGTGAAAGACAAAGGGCGTACGATTTTGAAAGTAGGCGGTAGCATCCATGATATTTATGCCAATACATTCTTTAAGAAAGACAGTCAAGGATTTGTGGCAGTAGAAAGTGATGGTAAATTTGGTATGGAAAGAGGTGAACCTGTCTACTTGGGCAAAACTTCTCCTGATTTCAATCTCGGTTGGAGCAATGCATTGTCATACAAAGGTTTTGGTCTAAACTTCCTGGTTAACGGACGCTTTGGTGGTGTAGTGACTTCTTCTACCGAAGCTTTACTTGACCGTTTTGGGGTTTCCAAACGTTCGGCTGAAGCACGGGATGCCGGGGGCGCTTTGATAAAAAATCAAGGTAGAGTAGACGCGAAGGCTTATTATCAAATGATTGGTACAGGAAACTATGAAACCTCCGGTTATTATGTGTACAGTGCTACCAATATTCGTTTGCAAGAGTTGTCGCTTAGCTACACCATGCCTAATAAATGGTTTGGTAATGTGCTGAGAGATGTTACGGTTTCGTTCATCGCAAACAATCCTTGGATGTTATATTGTGAAGCTCCGTTTGACCCCGAACTAACACCTTCAACAAGTACTTATGGACAAGGTAACGACTACTTTATGCAGCCAAGTGTACGTAGCTTTGGTTTTGGCATTAAATTTAAATTATAATAAACCAACTTTATTATGAAAAAGATAAATCAATATAAACTCTTAGCAGGTATATGCCTCTTGTCATTTTTGACGGCATGTGATTATGAAAGAATCAATACCAATCCGTTTGAAATGACTGAAGAAGAGGGACTAATGGATGGTTTCGCTGTGGGCGGTTTGGTTACGGCTATGGAACAAACTGTCTTCCCGGTGGGTACACAAGCCGATGATACAGACATTATTAATCAATATCAGACAGATTATCATCTTTCGGCCGATTGTTGGAGTGGTTTCTTCGGGCAGAATAACTCTACCGGTTGGAATTCAGGTCGTAACAATACCACCTATTTTTTAATTGACAGTTGGATTGCGGGTACTTATACACGTTCGTATACCAATGCCTTTAATTCTTGGAAAAAATTGAAAGTATTTTCAGAGAAGAATGATGCTCCTGAGATCTATGCGCTGGCACAAGTTTTGAAAATTTCGGCTTGGCACAAAACATTAGAGTGTTTCGGACCAATACCCTACACCCATGCTGCCGATCCAACTATGAATATACCTTTCGATTCGGAAAAAGCCGTATATACTGCTATGTTTCAAGACTTGACCGATGCTATTGACGTATTGACAGAAAAAGCTGTGAACGGTGTAAAAGTAATGGAAGAATACGATGTAGTTTATGCAGGTGATACTAAGAAATGGGTGAAATACGCCAATTCATTGATGCTTCGTTTGGCAATACGCGTTCGCTTTGCTGATGAAGAAATGGCAAAGAAGTATGCCATCCAGGCTGTCGGACATTCTATAGGTGTAATGACTGCAAGGGATGATGAAGCACAGATGAGTGTGGGTGCCGGCATTACTTTCCGTAATAACATTGAATGGTTGTCTGAAACGTACGAGGAGTCACGTATGGGATCATCTATATTCTCTTACTTAATGGGATATGCCGACCCTCGTTTAGGCGCTTATTTCAAGCCTGTAGATGCGGCAAGTACAGTAGGTCAACTAGCCTATGACAGTAAGAAATATCAAGCAGTACCTTCCGGACATACTTTTGCACCGAATGATGTTTATAAATTATTCTCTAAGCCAAAGATTGAAAGTAACACTCCGACTTATTGGTTACGTGCTTCCGAAGTTTATTTCTTGCGTGCCGAAGCGGCTTTGGTATGGCCTGCAGATTTTGGTAATGCTGCTGAGCTTTATAAACAAGGTATTGAAATGTCGTTTCAGGAAAATGGTGTAACTACTTCTGTGGATACTTACATGAACTCTAATAAAGTACCGGTGAAGCATGAATTCACAGGCTCCTATGCTTGTAGTTTCCCTGCTCCTTCTACTGCTACTGCTAAATTTGAAGGTAGCACAGAGCAGAAATTGGAGAAGATTATAATTCAGAAATGGATTGCGCTTTTCCCTAATGGTCAGGAGGCATGGACAGAGTGGAGAAGAACCGGATATCCAAAATTGAATCCTGTAATGGTAAATAATGGTTCGAGTCAAGGTGCAACCAAAGAGAGTGGCGTACGCCGTATGATTTATCCTACCAGTTTTTACCAGACTGAGGATGGACAGGCTATTTACAACGCAGCTTTGCTGTTGCTTAATAACGGTCAAGGTGGCGAGGATAAATCTTCAACTCGCTTGTGGTGGGACTGTAAACGATAACCTATAATCACTATTTTGATACAAAATGAAGAATATGAAAACATTAAGAAAATTAGTATATCTCTTCTCTCTGACAGGCTTACTGGTAACAACCTCCTGTACTGAAGTGGAAAATATAGATATGGAGCACATCGGAGGTAATAATACGATGGGTGATAGTGAATATTATGCCAACCTGCGTGCCTACAAGGCGACTGCCTGGAACTATGGACGTCCTGTAGCTTTCGGATGGTATTCCAACTGGTCTCCTGCCGGAGCTTATCGAAAAGGATATCTGACCTCCATGCCAGATAGTATGGACTTTGTTTCTATGTGGAGCGGTGCTCCCGGACGCTACGATATCACTCCCGAACAAAAAGCAGATAAAGAGTTTGTGCAAAAGGTGAAAGGTACAAAGCTATTGCAAGTGAGCCTACTTTCGTATATCGGTAAAGGGGCGACTCCGAACTCAGTATATCTCCCTGTAGAAAAACAGGCAGAGGAAGAAGGCTGGAGTGACTCCAAATTGGAAGAAGCGAAAAAGAAAGCTCGTTGGGAATTTTGGGGATTTGAAGGTAAATTCAATAGTGATAACCATTATGAATGTTTAGCAAAGTTCGCTAAAGCTCTTTGCGACTCTCTGGATGCAAACGACTGGGATGGCTATGACGTTGACTGGGAAATCGGAAGCGGTGTGTTTGACATGGATGGAACACTGAGTGAGAATAGCCACTTAATTCATTTAATTAAGGAGATGAATAACTACATTGGTCCGAAAAGTGACCCGGAAGGTAAAGGGCATAAGATGATCTGTGTTGATGGTCAAATCTATGGTCTTACCAAAGAACTGGATGAGTATGTCGATTATTGGATTATCCAAAGCTATGGTTCTTCCAGACCTAATCTTGAAGGATATGGTGTAGATCCTAAGAAAGTAATCTGCACAGAAAATTTCGAAAAATATGCTGTCAATGGTGGCCAACTGCTTAACCAGGCTGCTCATATGCCGTCAAAAAGTTATAAAGGTGGAATAGGGGCTTATCGTTTCGATAACGATTATGACAATACTCCCGACTACAAGTGGATGCGTCAAGCCATTCAAATAAATCAGCAGGTTTTCAATGAATGGAAAGCAAACCAAAGCAAAGAAGAAAATAAGTCAGAATAGACGGGTTGGTAAATCAATAAAACGAAAGAATTATGAATAAACATAGATTCAATTATTTGGTGTTAGGAGGCATGGCATTGCTGATGAGTGCTTGCAATAACAGCGAGAGCAACTTGTTAGAGCCTAAACTTTATTTTGAAAATAGGGAATATGTATTCTCGTTAGAAGATGAAAGTGAAGTAAAGACGTTTGATTTGGCTTCAAGGCTTTCTTCTATGGTCTCCTCTCAGGTAGATGTATCGTATACCATAGCTGATCAAAGTGTGCTGGACGAATACAATACGCAGTATGGAACGGCCTATGAAATGTTCGATGCATCGAATGTAAAATTAAGTAGTGCAACTTCAATTATTCCAAGTGGAAAGTTGTATGCGGAAAACGTGCAGTTGGAACTCTCTAATCTGGAGGCACTTGAAGAGGGGAAATCATATGCTTTGCCAGTGCGTGTGCAGTCGGCTTCTATATCGACTCTTCCCGGAACAAGCATTGCTTATTTCATTCTCTCTAAACCTCTAAAGATTACGAAGGTCGGTACATTTAATAGTAATTACATTTCAGTAAAATTCCCAGTCGGAACTTATTTCTCATCGTTCACTTATGAGGCATTGGTTTATATCGACAGGTTTGGCGATAACAATACGATTATGGGAACTGAAGGCAAAATGATCCTTCGTATCGGTGACGCAGGAGGAGGGGTAACTCCTAGGGATATTCTGGAAGTCGCAGGAACACAGGGATATAAAGTCAAGGAGGCATTACAGTCGAAACGTTGGTATCATATCGCTTTGACTTATGACCAACCTTTGGGAAAAACGGCTATTTATGTCAATGGTTCGAAATGGGCTGGATCGGACTGGGCTATTCCTGGTTTTGATCCGAATTCAGATGTAGGTTTCAACATCGGTAAGATTCCGCGTTTCCCATGGGGAGAACGTCCGTTGTATGGTAAAATGTGTGAACTTCGTGTTTGGAACGTAGCTCGTACGGAAAATCAACTTAAACAAAATGTGCTGGGCGTTGATCCGAAATCGGATGGGTTGGTACTCTATTATAAGTTGAATGGAACGGAAGTTGAAGAAGGAGGAGCCATTACAGACTCTACCGGCAAAATAAATGGTACAACTAATGGTATAAAAATTGCCACACTGGATACTCCGGTGGCTATTGAATAGTGACAAACATAAGTTTGTGAAATACCAGTATATCCAGATAAGTTAATCGGCAAATAAATAGCTGAACTTGAATAAACAGGGACTGGTTTTTAGGTAAAGAGAAGAAGGAAACCTGCGAATAAAGCTAATGCTTGTTCGCAGGTTTTTTTAGTATGCTCGGCATGAGTATTAGCTACCGGGTGCAAGTCCCCAATGAGCCCTAATAGCGGGAATCATACAGCCAATAGCAATGGTGTCCCTCGTGAGGTGGAATCTGAAGGAAGCTGGCGGCAAACATCTGGTCTGACGTACAGAAACTTCATATAAGGCATATAACCGTGGGTAAGGTTGCTAAAGAAACCAAAGCCCTATAGCTATTCGGAACGGTTGGTGTAAATGAAGCAGACATAAGATGGAAAGTTAATACCCTTATCCGAGGAGGTCTCACGGACGTACAGAATAGTTTTTTTTTACGAAATGTATGGAGTAAAGCTTACCGTGAGAAGTCAGCAGAGGTCATAGTAGTGGGGGTAGTCGATACGTTCCATGAAGGACTGAACCTAATAATTAAACGATAGTAATTGAAAGTTACCTTATGAAGGATAGAATGCAGAAAACATCAGCTCAAGCTAATGGTTGCCCTCAAAGAGCTAGGACGGAATCCGAATGGAATGGGGGAGTGCAGACTTTCATGTGGATGACTGAAGACAACATCGTGGAAGTACCATTTGACAAAGAGCACCTGTTGGAAACCATCCTCAGTCCCTTGAATCTGAATAAAGCCTATAAGGCTGTAGTCAGAAACAACGGTAATGGCGGTATCGATAAGATGTCATGTGAGCAACTGTTGCCATGGCTAATCCCCAATAAGGATGAACTAATAAGTTCTTTGCAGTCCGGGACTTACCGTCCCAACCCTGTTCTCAGGGTAGAAATTCCAAAGGATAATGTCAAGAAACGCCTTTTAGGTATCCCCACTGTGGTAGACCGTCTGGTGCAACAAGCCATAAACCAAGTACTGCCCCCGATATACGAGCGTCAGTTTTCCAAGAGAAGTTACGGTTTCCGTCCCAAAGTGGGCTGCCATGATGCCCTTCGGAGAGCGCAAAAGATAGTGGATGAAGGCTATAAATACGTAGTCGATCTCGATCTTGAATGCTTCTTTGATACGGTAAGTCATAGCAAGCTGATAGAAATACTCAGCCGCACCATAAAGGATGGAAGGGTAATAAGTCTAATACACAAATATCTTTGCAGTGGTGTAATAAACCGGGGATTGTTCGAGATGAATACAGAAGGGACTCCCCAAGGAGGCCCTCTAAGTCCTCTGTTGAGCAACATCATGCTCAATGAACTGGATAAGGAGCTGGAAAGACGCATGCTTCCCTTTGTCCGTTACGCAGATGATGCGATTATATTCTGCAAATCCAAACGAGCTGCCCAACGTGTAAGGGAATCAATAACTCGGTTCATAGAGGGTAAACTCTTCCTTAAAGTGAACCGTGAAAAGACTGTTGTGTCTTATGTAAGAGAGGTAAAGTTCCTGGGCTACTCCTTTTATGTAATGAGAGGACAATGTCTTCTGACAGTGCACTCCAAATCCAAGAACAAGATGAAATCAACACTCAAAGAGTTGACAAGTCGCAGTAATGGTTGGGGTTATGATATTAGGAAACAGAAACTCAAGAATTACATAAGAGGCTGGATTGCCTACTTTCATCTTGCACAAATAAAACGTTTCTGTATTGAAACTGACGAATGGTTAAGGCGACGTATACGCATGTATATTTGGAAATCATGGAAGAATGTCAAGACCAGAGTGGCTAACCTAAAGAAATGTGGTGTTCTTGACTGGCAAGCCTATCAATGGGGAAACACGCGTCTTGGCTATTGGCGTGTGTCAAACAGCAGATTGGTAACCTCTGCAATGTCTAATGATATGCTGCGTAAAGCTGGCTATGTGGTACTAATGGACTGCCTACTCGATTATACCTGTCATGGGGATATCTTGTCTCTAGTGTTGATTAAGGATCAACGTAAAAAGCAGAGGGGGCTCATTTTTATGCATATAATTTATGCGGTTCATGTAAACCAATATGTAAACCGGAAAAATACGAATAAAATCTGTTGAATCCATAAAGCGAAGATATTACGGAGAAAGCTTTCTACTGTAATTATGATCTTTTTAGGGAACTTTCCAAGTAATGATTGGTGCTGCTTCCGATGACATAAGATTACAGACGAAAGTAGCTATAAAATAGGAGATACTATCTTTGGCAGTTCGATATGTTCTCAGTACATTTGTTTCTGATAAAAGAAATAAATGTTCAAGATGAATATGGAAGAAAGTAATAACGGAAGCAAGAAACTGCAAATACGCAATAGTACGGCTGAATTTCTTATTTTTCAGATAGAGAATAAAGAAGAAGGCATTGAAGTGCTTTATCAGGACGAAACTTTGTGGCTGACGCAGAAGACGATGTCGATATTGTTCGATGTTGATATACGCACAATTAATGAACATTTGAAAAATATATATTCGCAAGGAGAAGTAGATAAGAATACAACTATCCGGAAAAACCGGATAGTTCAAAAAGAAGGTAATCGGAATATTTCTCGTGAAGTTTTTATTTATAGTCTTGATGCCATCATTTCAGTCGGCTATCGCGTCAATTCCGTACGCGCCACTCAATTCCGTCAATGGTGTACGTATATACTTCGGCAGTTTGCTATTCGTGGATATGTCATTGATAAAAAACGAATGGAGAACTGGGCGAAACGCATAGACAAATTCTTGGATAGTGATGACCGCCCGGTTTTAAATGATTCAGGAAAAGTTTCTACCGAACAAGCGAAAGACTATGCGGAAACTGAATTTGAGAAATACCGTATCATTCAGGACTGTTTGTTTCAGTCTGATTTCGACAAGTTTAATACTGGTGATACACTAGACTTTGTGGATGAAATTAAATAAGATAACCTCTATTCATCTATGAAACAAAACTCTCAAATTTAGATCTCATAATGATTGGTACCTGTTTTATTGTCATACTGTCAGGAATATATTCAAGTAGATGAATATCAACCTTCTATCACCTGACAATAACCATTGATAATAGGCTGACAATAAAATATCCCGACTTTTATTGTCAGCCTTACTTTTATCTCTTATGATAGCTTTATTACCTGATAAACAGTACCTTTATAAGTATGCTTCGAAGGAATACCGCATTTTTGCAGTAATCTCCCGAAGTGGTATACTTTGTTATCAGACAATGACATACCGCTTTTCTTCTTCAGATAATTCAATATTTCGACCGGAGTAAGAAATTCCCCTTCCTCTTTCGTTTGCGCAGTCTTGAAATACTGATAAAACAACTGCAACATAGCCGGTGTCTGCTCAAACTCACGGTTGTTTTCCGTCATAATCTGCTCATCCTCACTGTCAAACCAGTAGCGTTCGCCATGATGAATCTCGTGCATGGCTTGTGCATAAAGCTGTTCATAATCTATCGGCTGTGTAGTGTCGATGTTTCCCGTCACTTCAATGCAAATGAAACGGCGGCTTCCCGAAGGATCAGTCAGCAAATCCTTCTGATTGCTTGTGCCGATAAATGAAGCATACCGTTGCAATTCAAGTACCGAACGACCGTGCGGTTTCCGTAGATTGACCACAGGCTTTTGAAGAATATGTTTCAGGAATCCCTGTTGTGGCAGAGTTATCTGGTCAAACTCATCGATGTTGATGAGCGCAAACCGATTCAGATACAGTTCTGCATCCCGTTTATGGCTGAAATCAATGCTGTCTGTATAGTAAGCGCGAAGCGCAGGCGGAATCATTTCACGGCAGAAAGTTGATTTATGAGTTCCCTGGCGGCCCACTAATATGGGCGACGTATTGTTCGCGTGCATTTTATCTACCCCTCTCCAATGTGAAACCATATTCAGGAACCAACGGTGGAAAAGCAATTCCCAATGCGGATTTTTGCAAGGAACCCTGTTTGCCAAAGCATGAATACGGTCTTTGCCGTCCCAATGAGGCAGATGAAACAGGAACTCTTCCAACGGATTGTAGATTGGCACACGGTTGGAATGTAAGTATCGGTCTATGTCCCTGTCCCATACGCCAATACCTTCGGATTGGGCATCAAGCATGATACTGTTTTGTGCCCGTTTGTCAATAGGATGAAAATAAAACTGAAACGAGAAACGCTCCCGGTATTCCACTTCCCCGATCTGCGTATTATAACGGAACTCATAACGGCGATTCATAAATTCGTCCATCTGCAGGCTAAGGCGTTGCTCTTTAGTCAGGCAGTTGCTTTTGGGCACTCCCTTACATTCCTTATATACGTTTCTTATCATTTCGCGTATCAGCATCGGATTTTTTCTTTTGTAATAACGCATGATGGTTCGTCGGGTTACCTCCTCTTCCGGGATGTCGGAGTAGTAACAATTTTCGGCAAGCGGGACTACTAAAGTTTGCAAATCGTGATCGTTTCGATACCAGTCTGTTTCCATTTCTTCGAATGTCTTCCGCAATGCCGCTTCATAAAGCAATGCTACTGTATCTTCCGTGTCATACCCCGGCAGTGCTCGATTTAGTGGAGATGCTTCAGTGCTCGATTTCTCATGATAAGTCATCTCGCCGGGCATACCGATGGGTTGTGAAAGATAGAAGGGGACAGGGGTGGGACGATAAATCAAGTCCGGATCATAACTAAGACGTGAGAATTGTTCCAGTTTCGGCTCTTTCAATAGAATGTTGAAGGGAAGTTGAGGCTGATAACATTTAATGGCAAGCCGGTAAGCATGTGCCTGAAACACTTCGGCTTCTTCCGTTGTTTGCGGTAAAGTACCGTCCGGACGGGTGAAGCAAGTCCATATCTTGACGCTTTTACCACTTGCTCCCATAAAAGCCAGCATTGTTTGGGGAAGTTCGGCTGCCTTTTGCTTCACGATTTCCACTTCTGTCTTTCCGGCTAGCGGGCCGATGGTCAGTTCTACAATGCCATTGTAGGTTTTCATTCGCTTCACTCCGTTCACTCGCCCGAAGGCTGCTGCGGGAATCACTCGTGGTAGTTTGTTGGCGAGGGAACAAGGCTCGTCGGGTAGAACAAAATGCAGGGCCTGACGTAATTCGGTTACCGGGCGGAGCTTGGTTTCTTTTTTCATTTTTTCTATCAGCAGGTCGATGTCTGTCACGCTTAGTGCCTCCGTATCTCCGTTTTCCCTGATTTGTGTAATCTTCATTTTTCTTCTCTTGATATTTAATGAGAGTAAGTGTTTGTTATTGGTTTCAAAGGTACGGATAAGGTACTTGTAAAACAAACTATTTGCGCTTTATCGCGATAAAGAATGTGCTTTCTTGTTATACTCTATTCAAGAAGGCGGACTTGAAACATTAACAAGTAAGTAAAGATATGCTCGCCACTGTGTATTGTTGCCTAAAGACACCGTTATTCTTACGTTAACTTACCGGTATTGGTAGTTCGCCACGGCCGTGACGAGATCTTCCCACGGCCGTGGTAGGAATTCGTCACGGCTGTGGAAAGAAGTCACCACGGCCGTGGGAAGGTGAAGATACCGTAGCTTTAGCTGAACAATACTGCTGCCTTAGCTGAACAATGCCGTAGCTTTAGCCGAACAATACCTGCTTCTTTTGTGAAAGATACCAGATGCGCAGCATTCAATTAACGGGGGCGACATTCGCTTCGTAGCGAGTTTATATTTCTTATACGCTCTTTGCTAATATTGAACTTCCTCTCTTTCAATACAAAACTTCCTGTATTTATTTCCGTATTTCCACTTTGTTTCGAAAAAAAAGCATATCTTTGTCATACGCTTTCTGTTCATCAGCGTGATGAAATAGGTAAGAAGCGTTTTTTTATATTTATAAATAGGAATATTTACGACTTATCCCTCGTATTTGAAATCTAGCAAGTTTCTGTCCGTAGAGGGGTGGTTCAACAGATATTCCACGTGAATGGCCGTATGTCAACATATCGATGAAAGATGTGTTATATATACACAATTAGCGTGGATGTCTGTTGTTATCATTATCTTTCGGACGGGTTTGCTAGGCCTCAAATACGGATAATGGTTCAACAGCATTCACGCTTTTTTTGTACCCGGTTGGTTTCATGATCCTTATAAATCCCCAACCCCAATCTCCTGTCCGCCCGGAATACAAAAAGCGCGAATGTTTGTTGAATCAACATCAACAGAGCACTATTTATTCCTTGTTGTATAACAAATTAAAAACAAACACTATGTCACAATGGATTAGCATAGAAGCGGCAGCCGAGAAATACCGACTCGAAAAAGAGTATATCTGGCTCTGGGTGGAAATGAAAAAAATCACAGTGTCTTATGAAAACGATACAGTTTCCATAGATGATGATAGTATTCAGCAATTCATAAAACGGACTAAGCTGGGAATTACGTCTGAATATATCGATGAGTTAGAGCAACTTTGCATGGAAAAAAACAAAACCAGCAGATTGTATGCTTCACTCTTGAATATGCGGGATCAGGAATTAATGGCAATTAGAGGACAAAGTTCGCGACTGGACGGTTTATGGAAAATGGTGGAGGAACAATACGAAAGACTGCGATCCTTCGAGAAGAATTCTATGTCGGACAACGCTATTTGTAGCAACTGCTGGATCAGAAAGATATGCAGGAGATTGAAACGAATTCTATAATTCTGCTGTGAATTTAATCTATTAAATAACAGGCTGACAATAAAAGTACGATCTTTTTATTGTCAGCCTATTGTCATAGCTTATTGTCAGGGTGCAATGAGTTGCTAGTCACCGTATTATCCTGCGAAAACTTCTGCTGACAATAAGAACTCTCCAATTTATATGTAAACCTAAAACCTATGAAACTTTTCTGTTATTAATTACACGCATGGCCGCAGTATAGTATTCGCAAGGAACAGAAATCAAAATACTGTTTAAACCATTGTCTTTCGTTGACACTTGAATATAAGCTTCATTCAATAAACTCTTTACGCTGGCTACTTCCCAAGGACTACCAGCAAAAACTTTGATTTGAGAAATCTTTCTACTTGTAATCATGATCTTTATAGTGTGTTTTTGTTTTTACTGCGACAAAGATAAGGGAGAAAAGCAACATAGAGGTGCAATATTGTTTCATATATAGTATACAAATGATTCATTGAATCAGGATTTGTATTAATTGACCAGTTTTTTGCGTTAATAAGAGTTGTTTTCCCTCACATCATTCATTTCTTATTTTGCGTATTTGTTATTGTTTCTACAAGGCTATTGATATAAACCTCTATATTATCATAGGCAGTACTTAGATTTCTTCCGTTTGCATCATATTTGTTGGGGTTCAATCCGTTGGCGGTTTCCCATTCGTCAGGCATGCCGTCATTGTCAGAATCGGTAACTTGTGGCAATGATTTTAATGTTGGCCATGCGTTCCAGTCGCTACCAGCTCCGGAAGGCTTTAGGTCTTTCTGACTATCGATAAGTCCGCCCTTAGGATAATTCTGACTTTTCCAATGGATGATACCTTTGTCGCAATGTTCACAAGGACCGTTCGGACAGGGTTCATCTCCTAATCCGTTGTGTTCGTTCTTTCCGATGAATTGTGCCGTTCCTGTGCGTGTCTCTTCAACGATACGAGTATCTATATCATCTCGTTTGAGACTGCAACCCGCATATTTCAACACCAGTTCGTAAGCTTTTTGTGCCGTGTGGGTAGTTACCGCATCTACTTCTACCGGAGTATCCCGTTTCAGTTCATCGAGAGAGTGACCGGTGTTGTTACGGATACCAGTCCAGTTGTCTTTGTTCACTTTTGCGGCGGCTGCTTCTGTCAGTTGGTTTCCCGCCTCGAAGTAATTCCGGCTGATATGATACTGTCCCAATACCCCTTTGATTGGTGCAAAATCTCCATCAGAAGAGCTGATGTCGATAGCCATCACACGATTGGCCACTTTGGCATCCGTAGCGGGTCCGGGTTTGTAGTAGTTGTCCACAATGTTAATACCCATTGCTGCGCCGCCATAACATCCGTTACCGCTCCAGTTATAAATAACATTATTACGCATATCAGTACGTTCCTGACCTTGATATTTTACTCCGGAACCGAAACGTGGTGTACGACTGTCATGGTGGGCCATCAGATTATGATGATAGGAAGCGTTGACTCCTCCCCAAATACCGCCATATCCATGAGGGCCTTTGGTATGTCCCGATAAGCGGAGACTTTCTGAAATAATACACCATTGCATGGTAAAGTTAGTATTATCATAGAATGAAGCACATTCGTCAGTGCTCCAACTGATGGAACAATGGTCAATCATGATATTGTTTTTCTGGCGTCCTCCCAGAGCATCTGCACCGTCGGAAGCCGAAGAACCCAGCAAATCCGTATCTCCCATCCGGAAACGCAGGTATCGTAGAATTACATTATCGGCCGATACATTTACTGGAAAGTGAGCCAGGCAGATACCGTCTCCGGGAGCTGTCTGTCCGGCTATCGTGACATCACCGTTCCGAATGTCCAGTGTCGATTTTAGATAAATGGTGCCGGATATACAGAAGACAATTATACGAGGCTCCTTTTGTTCGATGGCATACCGGAGGGTACCCGGTGCTTTGGAGTCTTCCAGGGATCTGACAATATATACCTTTCCACCTCTTCCTCCTGTAGTGTTCATTCCTCCTCCTTCAGCTCCGGGAAAGGCATATGCTGTTTCTTCCACTGGTGGAGATACGGAGGGAGAATCCGGTGGAGTCTCCTGTTCTTTATTTTCTTCATTGACTGAAGATGTGGAACAGGAGGAGAACGCTTCTACTTGTGTGGCAAACAGTAGTGCCACGAAAATGAATTTTACCTTGTTGTTTTTCATATCTTACCTGATTTTTTATAAAGTGTGATGATAGTGATACTGATACAAATGTAAGCGGATAGAATTTGATAGACAACTGGTTGCATAGATAGTGCACCAGATTGCACAAAAAGTCCGCAACTTTTGAATGATATTAAAAAAGTCCACGCAAACAAACAAATAGTGAGAAAGTATTCATGTTGTCCCGTATACTTTTGTAACGTGAAATAGTAACTGCTCAAGGCAGGACGACCAAATAATAATGGAATAAGAATCTATCATTAAGAATATAACAAATAATTTATGAAAGCACATTTATTTTCAAAGATGTCCCAAGGACTATTGTTGTTATCAGCTTTGCTGACAACAAGTTGCAAGGAAAGTAGCAATAACTTTTTTGTTCCCGACCATGAAGCCCCTTCCTTGGTGTCTGTAACTCCTGTAAATGGTGAAACGGCAGAAGAAAACAATACGATTCTGCTTACTTTTAACGAGTATGTGAAAGCGGGAGAAGGGAAAGCGAATTTTAATGGCGAGGAAGTGGAGTTGACTTTCAAAGGTAAAACAGCGTCTTACGCTTATACTGCTTTGGACTATAATCAGGCCTGTCAGTTCAGCCTCCCCAAAGGTGCAGTCATAGACTTTCAGGGAAATGTATTCGAAGGTGTCAGTATTCAGTTTACAATCAGAGAACGTCCTCAACCGGAAGCACGTATATTTGATGCGGTGGTCAGTCTTGACGGAAAAGGGAACTATACCAGTATACAGAAAGCAATAGATAATGTCCCCTTGAAAAGAACAGAACCCTGGCTCATTTTCGTGGCGAACGGAACATATGAAGAACAAATTATTATTCCTGAAGACAAACCGTATATTCATCTCATCGGACAGGATGTGGATAAGACAATTGTCAAGTTACGAATTAACAGCTCAACCGAAGCCAGTGCGACTGATCCGGATGTGTGGAAGTACTCTTATAAGAACTTAGGAAAAACGGAAGCCGCTATGGTATCAGTGAAAGCTACGGATTTTTACGCAGAGAATATATCTTTTGTAAACGGATATGGCAAAGAATTACAGAAAGGTCCTATGGCATTGGCAATGTATACCCAGAATGACCGCAACTCATTCAATAATTGCAAATTCCTCTCGTATCAAGACACCTGGCAGACCGGGCCTAAATCGGATAACGGCAGACTGTATGCACAGAATTGCTGGATTGAAGGAGCCGTTGATTACTTCTATGGAAACGGGAATTGCTTCCTCGAACATTGCACCTTTTATAATATGAGGGATGGCGCAATTATTGTTGCTCCTTCTCATAAAGTAGGAACACGTTGGGGATATGTGTTGAATAATTGCATTGTGGATGGAAATGAATTGGCTGATACAGAAAGTGTCAAGTTGGGGCGTCCCTGGCATAATTCTCCGATAGCTGTATATCTCAATACGATCTTTAATATAAAGATAGCTCCGGAAGGATGGACGGATATGGGAGCTATTCCTCAAATGTTTGCTGAATATAACAGTAAGGATAAGGAGGGGAATACTGTAGATTTAAGCCAGCGTAAAACGCAATATACCTATCAGGATGAACAAGAGAATCTGGTGACAGGCATTTGTCAGGCTGTCCTTACGGCAGGTGAAGCAGCTCGGTATACGTATGAAAACGTTGTTCGTGAGGGCGATAATTGGGACCCGAAGAAATATATGGAACAAATATCCGCACCGGAAAATCTGAAAAGAGAAAACGGAATATTAAGTTGGGATGCTTCAAAATATGCAATTTGTTATTTGGTAATTGCGAACGATGAAACTGTACAAATAACCAAAGAAACGTCTTGTAATGTTGAGGAAGGAAAGACATATCAGGTGAAGGCCGTTAGTGAGTATGGGTCTTTGAGTGAACCTTTAAAAGAGTGATGACAATTAAAACTTTAAAATATGAAAATGATAAGTAAAGTATTCAGTTGTATGTTGGCTTTTTCTTCTCTGTTGGGGAATGTGGAAGGACAAAACATCTATAGAATATGGTATGACAAACCCGCTTCTTATTGGGAAGAGGCACTCCCGGTTGGTAATGGACGGATTGCAGCAATGGTGTTCGGTGACCCTCAACTGGAACAAATACAGTTGAACGAAGAAACAGTGTCGGCAGGCTCTCCTTACCAGAACTATAATGAAGAAGCAAAAGCGGCTTTGCCGGAAATGCGCCGATTGATTTTTGAAGGAAAGTACGAAGAAGCGCAGAACATGGCGGCAACGAAGATTCTTTCACAAGTGGGGAATGAAATGCCTTACCAGACGGTGGGGCGTCTGAATATCCGTTATCAAGATCACAAAAAGGTAAATAATTACTATCGTGATCTGGATATAAGCAATGCAGTAGCTGTGACCCGCTACAAAGTAGACGGAGTGGAATTTACCGAAGAAACATTTGCATCATTTACCGATCAACTGGTTATCAGGCATATCAAAGCGTCCAAACCGGGTGCAATCAATTGTGAACTGTTTTTTAATACCCCGATGAGAGATCCGAAACGTAGTATTTATGGAAAGAAAGGTTTGCGGCTGGAAGGTATTACGTATGGCAGCCGTTATTTTCCGGGTAAAGTGCACTATTGCGCCGATTTGGATGTGAAACATAAAGGTGGGAAAGTAATAACTGCCAATGACACGTTGCTTAGCGTTCAAGGAGCCAGTGAACTTACATTGTATATCTCGATGGCGACTAACTTTGTCAACTATAAAGATATATCGGGCGATCCGTATCAACGGAATAAAGCTTATTTGAAAAATGCAGCGAAAGATTATAGTAAAGCGAAAGCCGCTCATATTGCTGCTTATCGGAAACAATTCAATCGTGTAACTTTGGATTTGGGTGAAACTTCCCAAGCCAATAAGCCGATGGATGTACGTATCAAGGAATTTTCTTCATCCTATGATCCGGCATTGATAGCATTGTATTTCCAGTATGGACGTTACTTATTGATTTCATCTTCACAGCCCGGATGCCAGCCCGCCAACTTGCAGGGCAAATGGAATCATAACCCGGGGCCTCCCTGGAGCTGCAATTATACAACGAATATTAATGCTGAAATGAATTACTGGCCGGCGGAAATCACCAACTTGGCCGAACTTCATAAACCATTCATCCAGATGGTACGTGAATTGAGCGAGAATGGGCGTGAAGCTGCCAGTCGAATGTATGGTTGTCGTGGCTGGGTGTTGCATCATAATACGGATTTGTGGCGTATGACGGGTGCGGTGGACCGTCCTTATTGTGGGACATGGCCTGTGGCTAATGCATGGCTTTGCCAGCATTTATGGGACCGTTATTTGTTTTCCGGTGATAAGAAGTATTTGGAGGAAGTATATCCGATGATGAAAAGTGCTTCGGAATTCTTTGTCGACTTTCTGGTACGCGACCCGAACACGGGTTATCTGGTTGTCACTCCTTCCAACTCACCCGAGAATTCTCCGCGCTGGATAAAGAAGAAAAGTAATCTTTTTGCAGGAATCACAATGGATAATCAGTTGGTTTTTGATTTATTTTCAAATACATGCGAAGCTGCCAAAGTGCTGAACGCAGATACTGATTTTTGTGATACATTGAAGAATATGCGCCGGCAGTTGCCTCCGATGCAGGTAGGGCAGTACGGACAATTGCAGGAATGGTTTGAAGACTGGGATCATCCTAATGATCGTCACCGGCACATCTCTCATCTTTGGGGACTATATCCCGGTTATCAGATTTCTCCTTATCGTTCTCCGGTACTTTTTGAAGCGGCAAAAAACACATTGATACAACGGGGAGATCCTTCTACCGGTTGGTCAATGGGATGGAAAGTTTGTTTCTGGGCCCGTATGCTTGACGGGGACCATGCTTATCAGTTGATAAAGAATCAGCTGACTTATGTCAGCCCTGAAATACAAAAAGGACAGGGAGGCGGAACGTATCCTAATTTATTCGACGCTCATCCACCTTTCCAAATAGATGGTAACTTCGGTTGCACGGCTGGTATTGCCGAAATGTTGGTGCAAAGTCATGATGGTGCGATTCATTTGTTGCCTTCGTTGCCTTCGGAATGGAAGAGCGGGACAGTGAAAGGGTTGCGTGCCCGGGGAGGTTTTTTGATTGATGAATTGACCTGGAAGGACGGTAAGCTGGTAAAAGCTGTGTTACGTTCGGAAACCGGAGGCAATCTGCGCCTGCGCTCTTACTGGAAATTGGCTGCTGAAGGAGCATTGTTGAAACAGAAGAAGGAAGAGGAAGCGAATCCGAACGCATTATTTAAAGTACAGCAAATCTCACGCCCGATGATTAGTGAAAAAGCGCCTTTAAAAGGAGTGGCATTACGTGATACTTATTTGTATGATGTGGATACACGCGAAGGAGAGGTGATTATTGTTACAGTAAAATAAGACATTCTATATAAAAAGTCCACGCTTTTGCATAAATAATGAGTGGAAAACAGATGTAAAAGTGTGACTTTTGTAACATCAAAAATGAAAAAAATTAATCAAGATAATACTATGGATGTACAAAGACATTTATTTTTGAGAAGATGCTTTGCGTATATATGTTGCTTGCTCTTGTGCTTTATAACGGCGACAACAGTATATGCACAGAAGGTATCTGTGAAAGGAACGGTGGTGGATACCAACGGCGATGCTATTATTGGTGCTAGTGTGAAGGTGTTGAAAAAGTCCTCCGTCGGTACAATTACCGACTTGGATGGAAATTTCACTTTGTCTGTTCCCGAAGATGCAACAAAGTTGGAAATTAGTTTTGTAGGAATGAAATCAGTTGTTGCGACTGTGAAACCGGGCAAACATCTGAAAGTTGTGTTGGAAGAAGACAATCAGACTTTGGACGAAGTGGTAGTGGTAGGATACGGAACCTCACGTCGCGGAGATTTGACCGGTGCAATTTCTTCAGTGAGTGAGAAGGTTTTGAAGGATATTCCGATAACTTCTGCGGCTGCGGCTATTACAGGAAAACTGGCAGGTGTGAATGTAGTGGCTACTGATGGATCGCCCGATGCAACAATCCAGATTACAGTGCGTGGTGGTGGTTCTATTACCCAGGACAATTCACCGTTATATATTGTTGACGGTTTTCAGGTGAGTAATATCAATGATATTCCTCCCGGTGATATTCAAAGCATTGATGTTTTGAAAGATGCTTCTTCTACCGCCATCTATGGAGCTAAAGGTGCGAACGGCGTTATTCTTGTTACTACAAAAAGCGGTAAGGCGGGAAAAACAGAAATCTCATTCAATGCTCACTGGGGTGTCAGTAATGTGTATAATCTGACGGGGGTACTTTCACCTTACGAATACTACTGTTATCAGAAAGAACTTGATCCGGGCACCTCTCTGACCAGTAGCATTAATTCGATGTATGGACGTTGGGACGATCGCAATATTTATCGTTCGGTAGAAGGCAAGAACTGGCAGGATAAAGTATATGGAAACACCGGATTCAAACAAAGCTATAATGTTGGTATAACAGGAGGAACGGATGCTACATTGCGTTATAATTTGAGTTATACGCGGGATGATGAGAAGTACATTATGCTCAACTCCAATTATGTGAGGGATAACTTGAGTGTGAAGATGGATAAAAAGTTGAGTAACAAATTGAAGTTTGAGTTTTCTAGCCGTCTGACTA